>DONB01000001.1 GCA_003510325.1 Thiobacillus sp.
TCTGGCTACCATTTGCTGTTGCGAGGAGCAACCGTCGAGCGACAATTACGACGCTGGGTAATTGTCGCTGACGCTGGCCGGAAGCGAGGGTCTGAAGCGCATGGGATGGTTGGCATGTAATTGCCGCTGGCGACAATTACCCGTTGCCTCAGCAAGGGTGCTCCCGAGCGCGAAGCCAGCGACAATTATGATGGCCGGTCCGGGGCGCCATTCGGCGGGTCGTAATCGCCGGCGTTGATGCGGGCGACGGCGGAACGCTTGCGGTAGCTTTCGCCGTTCATCTCGATGATGGTCGAGTGGTGCACGAGGCGGTCGATCGCGGCGACAGTCATGGCGGGATCAGGGAAGACGTTGTCCCATGCCGAAAATGGCTGGTTGGCGGTAATGGCGAGCGAGTGGCGTTCGTAGCGGTGGGCGATGAGCTCGAACAAGGCGCTGGTCTCGACCTGGTCCTTGCGGACGTAGGACAGATCGTCGAGCACGATGAGATCGAACTTGTCGAGCTTGTCGAGCATGGCGGGCAGGCTGAGGTCGCGGCGCGCGGACTGGAGCTTCTGGACCATGTCGGTGGTGGAGCAGAACAGGACGCGCCGCCCCGTGTCGATGAGGGCATGGCCAATGGCGGCAACTGCGTGCGTCTTGCCGGTCCCGCTCTGGCCGAACAGCAGCAGGTTGCCGCCGTTCTCGATCCAGTCGTCACCGGCGGCGAGGGACAAGAGGTGCGGTTTGCGGATGCCGGGGGCGGCGTCGAAATCGAAGGTGGCGAAGGTCTTGCCTGCGGGCAAGCCGGACTGGTCGCGATGGCGCTGGATGCGCCGGGAGGAGCGATCGGCCATCTCGATCTCGAGAAGCGAGGCCAGCAGGTTGGCGGCCGGCCAGCCATCGCGATCGGCGGTGTCGGTGAGGCGCTTCCAGTTGCGGTTGATGCTCGGCAGGCGCAAGGCCTTGAGCAGGGTAGGCAGTACGGCGGCGGCCTGATCCTTGGTGCGGGTCATCAGTACACCTCCCCGCTGGCGATCAGGCTGTTGTAGCTGTGCAGATCGGGTCGCGGGATAGTGACATCGCGCTGCGATCTTGCGGTTGGCAGGAACTCGTCCCTGAGCGCATCGACATCGGGCAAGCGCCCGCTGTCGAGTGCCTCATCGATCCGCCGGGCCAGCACGTCGACACAGTCGCCCCTGGCGGCGATATCGAGCAGCGCGACGGCATCGCGGCAGGCCTGCCGTCCATCGAGTTGGGCATCGAAGGCTTGCCAGGCCCGCCGGTAGGCGTGATCGGGGAAGAGGGCTTCGCGGTAGACGAGGTTGCGCAGTGCACCGGGCTTGCGGCGCAGGTTACCGATCATGTGCCGGAAATCGATGCTATGCCCCCGGTGGGGATGACTGATCCGCACACGCGGCGTGGACATTACCCTGTCCGGACCGAGGAAGAGCTCGATGCGATCGTCAAAGAGATGCGCGTTGAGGCGCCGTCCGACGAGGCGGGAAGGCACCGAATAGGTAACCCGATCGATGGCGACGGTGCCGTTGCGGGTGACATCGACGGTAACCATGGCGAAATCGGTGGTTCGCCTTGCGGGCAGCGCCTTGAGCACCCTGCGTTCTGCATCGATGCGCGTAGCATGCCGCCGGTTCTGTCTGGCGACCTGCGCCTCAACGAACTCGCGCCAGGCCTCGATGCTGACGAAATCGCGGCTGCCCCGCCGGCGTAAGGCCTGATCGAGCCGTCGCTTGAGATGGGCATGCGGACCTTCGATTGATCCGTTCTCGTGCGCCTCGCCGCGGTTGTTGCGGGTGGCAAGCATGCCGTAATGACGGCACAGCTCGTCATAGCTTCGGGTGAAATCCCGCTGCGCATCGGCGTCGAGGTTTTTGTAGGCGGCGGACAGGGAATCGCTGCGGTGTTCGGCCGGCGCGCCGCCCAGCTTCCACAACGCATCCTGCAGGTGCTCCGAAAGGGCGGCAAAGCTCTCCCCGCCCAGCACGACAGCCGCATGCTCCCAGCCACTCGCCGCCAAGCGGAAGTGGTAGAGGCGATAGGCCAGGGTCTCGCCGGCAACGGTGACCTTGAGACTGTCGCATACCGTGAAATCCGACAGGCCCTGCCGACCGGGCTCATGATGCTGCGGGAAGAAGATCTCCTTCTCGCCGCCGTGCAGTGCCCGCCAGCGGGCGATCCGGCGTTCCAGTGTTCGTCGTATCGCATCGGGAACAGCATCCTCGCCGAACTCGTCCTGGAGCGTCTCGAAGACCGTGACGGCAATGATACCGTCGATCTGGAGCAACTCCTCGACGCGCGGCCAGAATGGCTCGAGCGGATCGGCGCGGGTGCGCCAGTGGCGCTCCTTCTTCTTCTGGGACGGAAGCTGCGGATCGTTCTCGATCCGGCGTGCGCTGCGTTCGCTGATACCGGCCTTGGCAGCCGCGACGGCCTGGGTGTGTTGGCGACGATGGGTCATGAAGAGAAATACCTGCTGATCGGAAATGTGGTGGCCCGGCATCGCAAACCCATCGCTCGTTGTTCGATGAGTGTTCCGATACCACCGCCCGCCACAGCCCCGATCTGCCCCCCGAAAGAAGGGGAAAAAGATCGCCACCGGTTGTCTGGTCCGCTCTCCGGTCGGGGCTGCGCCCCTCCCTACGATCAGACCAGACAACCGATCCTACCGGCCATCATAGTCGCCGCTCAACCGGCCATCGTAGTTGTCGCCGCGCATTCAAGCCGACATCTGGCGACGGCGCCGCGGTAAGGGGTGCGCGTTTCAACCCGAAGGGGGTGCCGGCGCTCTATCTCGGCTTAAGCATCATGACAGCCGTCAAGGAAGCCAATCAGGGCTTCGCACATCGAATAGATCCGTGCGTGCTCTGCTCGTATGAAATTGATTGCGAGGATATCGCCGACCTGACGACAGAGGAAGGGAGAGCCGAGCATCGGGTCGATCTTGATGATATGAGCTGTGCATGGGCGACAGCTCTTTCCAACGGCGATCGGCCCGCGTCATGGTCGATATATGACCGGCTCCATGGTCAGGGTGTTGCTGGCGTTCTCGTGCCGAGTTTTGCCCCAGGCGCTGAAAGGGATGATCTGAATCTGGTGCTTTGGACATGGGGGCCCGACCTCCCGCATGAGGTGAGGGTCTTTGATCCGAGCGGCCGGCTACCGAAGGATCAGCTGTCCTGGCGCGAAGGTTCCTGACCGCTTCGCACCGGGAACACGCGGGGCAGGGGAGGGGGCCTTTTACAGCCCACTCGCCTTCGTCAGATTCACGCGGAAGCGGTCACGCCGGCGCTGATATTTGCGAGTCATTTCGGCGGAGGCGTGGCCGAGCTGCTTCTGGACATAGCGTTCGTCGACCTCGGCCGAGGAGGCAAGGCCGGCGCGCAACGAATGGCCGGAAAAGATCTTGCCACGTTCGCCTTCCGGCAAATCGCCACGCACGCCGGCCGCCAGCGCGGTTCGCTTGACCAGCCGGGCGACCTCCTGATCGTTAAGCCGTTCGGCGCCGACCTTCTTGCCTTGTCCGGTAACACGCCGGAACAACGGTCCATGGCCGATGCGGGCGAGCTTGAGCCAGGTCTCCAGTGCGACGACCGGGCAGGTGGCGTCGGAGGAGCCGCGCCCGATCTCGACCTCGCGCCAGCCGGTCTTGCCGCGCAGCGTCACGAGCATGCCCTTGCCAGGGAAGATCTCGATCCAGCCGCGGCCGTCCTCGGTCTGGTCGCGGCCGACATCGAGGCCGGTGACTTCGGAACGGCGCAGGCCGCCGGAAAAGCCAAGCAAGAGCATGGCGCGATCGCGCAGACCGCGTAGAGAGCCGCGGTCGAGCGTTTCCAGCATGGCGATCAGATCCTCGGGCAACACCGCCTCCTTCTGCCGGGGAGGGGCGGCATGCCTGTTGCGAATGCCGGCCATGACCGTTGCGATGTGGCGATCCTTGCGGTCGAGCGACAATCCGCGCTGGGAATAGTTCCAGGATAGGGAAGACAGCCGGCGTTCGATGGTGGAGACCGAATTCGGCTTCTTGTCGCCGGTCACCGTGCCGGAGGCGCAGGCTGTTATGTACAGCCCGACGGTTTGCGGGTCCGGCGGCAGCGGTTCAACACCCTGCCGGCGACACCAGGAGGAAAAATGCTTCCAGTCGGAGGCGTAGGCACGGCGCGTGTTGGCCGAGCTCGCCGCCTCGACATAGGACCGCGCCCGGTCAGCAAGGTGCTCGAGGTGGCCGGGAAGAGGGTTCACCTTGCCCGTGGCGGCTCTGTTGCAAAAATCGTG
>DONB01000004.1 GCA_003510325.1 Thiobacillus sp.
CGCGACGGCTTCGTGCTGGGCGAGGGCGCCGGGGTGCTGGTGCTCGAGGAGTACGAGCACGCCAAGGCGCGCGGCGCCAAGATCTACGCCGAAGTGACCGGCTTCGGCATGAGCGGCGACGCCTACCACATGACGGCACCGAGCACCGACGGCCCGAGGCGCGCCATGCTGAACGCGATGCGCGACGCCGGGGTGAATCCCGACCAGATCAATTACATCAACGCGCACGGCACGTCGACGCCCCTGGGCGACAAGAACGAAACCGACGCGATCAAGCTCGCGCTCGGCGATGCCGCCTACAAGACGGTCGTCAATTCGACCAAGTCGATGACCGGCCACCTGCTGGGCGGCGCCGGCGGTGTCGAGTCGGTGTTCACCGTGCTGGCGGTGCACCATCAGGTGTCGCCGCCGACCATCAACATCTTCTCGCAGGACCCGGAGTGCGATCTCGATTACTGCGCCAACACCGCGCGTGAGATGAAGATCGACTTTGCGCTCAAGAACAACTTCGGGTTCGGCGGCACCAACGGCTCGCTGGTCTTCAAGCGCGTTTGAGCCTCACGGCGGATCGCCCCATCGCAGCAGACCCGCCCGGCCCTCCCGAAATCCGGGAATGGCCGCACCGGCCTGACCTGGCCAGGCTGCAGGCATCCGACCCGCAACGCTACCCGGGATTGTTCCTCAGCAGCGGCGACAGCGGCTGGGACATGCTATTCGCGTTTCCGCAGGGCACCACGCGCATCGCCGCCGCCGATGACCTGCACCGCTTGCAGACGCATCCGGCGATGCAGCTTCGCCCCGCCTCCCCCCATCTCGAGCATGACCTGCCGTTCGCCGGCGGCTGGCTGTGCGCGTTTTCCTACGAACTGGGCGGGCTGTTCGAGCCCAGCGCGGGGCGGGCTGACGATGCCGATTTTCCGCTGGCCTGGCTGACGCGCATCCCCGCCGCGATCCTGCTGCAGCGCGACAGCGGGCGGTGCGTGCTGGTGGCGGAGCCCGGGCAGCCTGGGCTGATCGATGCCATGGCGCACGACCTCGCGCAGGCGTTGCCGCCGATTCCGGACTTGCCGCGCAACACCGCCCTGCACGAAGACGATCCCGCAGCATTCCTGGATGGCGTTGCGCGCATCCAGGACTACATCCGTGCCGGCGACGTGTTCCAGGTCAATCTGTCGCGCGGCTGGCGGGCCGGGTTTGCTGCGCCGGTTGCCGCCGCCTCGCTGTTTGCGCGGCTGATGCAAAAGAATCCCGCGCCGTTCTCGGCCTTGCTGCAGATGGACGACTGGGCGATCGTGAGTTCGTCGCCGGAGCGGCTGGTCCGCCTCGACCGTGCCGGGATGCTGGAAACCCGACCGATCGCCGGCACCCACCCCCGCAGCGAGGACGCCGCGGAAGACGCCGCGTTGCGTGCGCGCCTGCAGGCGCATCCCAAGGAGCGCGCCGAACACGTCATGCTGGTCGACCTCGAGCGCAACGATCTCGGCCGGGTGTGCGTACCCGGCAGCGTGAAGGTGGCGGCCCTGATGGAAACGACCAGTTACCGCCACGTCCATCACATCGAATCCACCGTCTGCGGGACGCTGCGCGAGGGGATGCGCGTAGTCGACGCCCTGCGCGCGGTGTTTCCCGGCGGCACCATCACCGGTTGCCCCAAGGTGCGGACGATGCAAATTATTCATGAACTCGAGCAGACGCCGCGGCGCAGCTACACCGGCAGCGTCGGCTACATCAACCGCGACGGCAGCTTCGACTTCAACATCCTGATCCGCAGCTTCCTGCTGCGGGGGAACGAACTGAGCTTTCGCGCCGGCGCCGGCATCGTCGCCGATTCGGTCGCCGCGCGCGAACTCGACGAAACCCGCGCCAAGGCCCGCGGCCTGCTGCGAGCGCTAGAACCATGATCCTCGTCAACGGCCATCCCGTACAGACCGTGGACGCGCGCGATCGCGGCCTGGCCTACGGCGATGGCGTGTTCCGCACCCTGCGGACGCAGGCCGGCCAGCCGCTGTGGTGGCGCGACCAGTACGCCAAGCTGGCCACCGACTGCGAGGCACTCATGCTAGCCTGCCCCGACGAAGCCCTATTGCGCGCCGAAGTCTGCCGGGTGGCCGAGGCCGGGGAGGGCGTCGCCAAGATCGTGATCACGCGCGGCGCCGGTGCACGCGGCTATGCGCCTGCGCACAACCCGGACTGCACCCGCATCGTGCTGTCCGCGCCGCTGCCGGCGCATGCCCGGTCTGATGTGCCGGCCGACATCACCGCACGCTGGTGCGCGCTGCGTCTGGCGCGCCAGCCGCGGCTGGCCGGCATCAAGCATCTGAACCGGCTGGAGAATGTGCTGGCGCGGGCCGAATGGGACGACCCGGCGATTTTCGAAGGCCTGCTGTGCGACGACAGCGGCGCGGTGATCGGCGGCGTGATGAGCAATCTGCTGATCGCGAAGGCGGGTGAGCTGTTCACGCCGGACCTGAGCCAGTGCGGCGTGGCCGGCGTCGCCAGAACGCGTCTGCTGCGCGCCATGGAACGACACGACATTCCGCACCATATCGGCCGCCTGCTGCCAGACGCTATACTCGCTGCCGATGAAGTGATGCTGTGCAACAGCGTCATCGGGGTGCGCCGCGTGGGCCGCCTGGATGACGTGACCTGGACGCCTGCGGGCTGGACGACCACCTTGAACGACGCCTTGTATGAAGACGTGGATTAAACGATTGTCGGCGCTTGCCGGCGTGGCGGTGCTGGCGGGAGCAGGCGGGCTGGCCTGGTACGGCAACCAGCCGCTGCGAATCGAGCCTCTGCCGAAGACCATCAACGTGACACCCGGCACGCACCTGAAAAGCCTGAGCGCGATGCTGGAGCGCGAAGGCGTGATCGGCAACGCGCGGGTGTTCTGGCTGCTCGGGCGCGTGCTGGGCAAGGCGGGGACGCTCAAGGTCGGCGTGTACACGCTCGACACGCCGCTCACGCCGCTCGAACTCTACGCGAAAATCCAGCGCGGCGAGGTCTCTCAGGCGATGGTGCAGTTCATCGAAGGCTGGAACTGGCGCGAGGTGCGCGCCGCGCTGGCCGCGCAGCCGATGCTGAAGAACGACAGCGCCGGCATGAGCGATGCCGAGTTGCTGCGGGCGATCGGCGCCGCAGAAACTCACCCCGAAGGCCTGCTGTTTCCCGACACCTATTTCTACGCGCCGCATTCGTCCGACCTCGGCGTACTGCGCCGCGCCTATCGCCTGCAGCACGAAAAACTTCGGGCCGCGTGGGAAACCCGCGCCCCGGGGCTGCCTTACCGCACGCCGTACGAGGCCCTGATCATGGCGTCGATCGTCAAAAAGGAAAC
>DONB01000268.1 GCA_003510325.1 Thiobacillus sp.
ATGGCGTAGGTTTCGGCTTCGGGGACCGGGCTGGTGACGACGTGGAGGTTGACCACGTCTTTCCAGATTTCGGCCGTGCTGCTCAGCCCGGTGGTGGCAAACAGCTGGTTCGACAGGGTGAGCTTGACGCTGCTCACCACGCCGTCGGTTCCGCCCCAGCCGGTTCCGGGCAGGACGACGCCCGCCGCACCGGTCCAGGCATGGGTGCCGAGCACGCCCAGGCCACTTGCCGTGATGCTTCCCGAGAGCGTGTTTTCAGTCGTGCCTTCGATATCCAGCGCTTCGAGATAGCCTGTCGCGCCGGCGGTGGCCGGGGTCCCGGTCGGGCTGGTCAGGCTGTAGCTGCCGCCTTCGGACAGGCTGAAGGACGACAGCGCCAGCGTGGACAGGTAGGCATCGTTGACGCTGACTTCGATGATCACGTNNCCCGGGCAAGCCGCCGGCCGACGTGGCCTTGAAATCCGCGGCGGGCGCAAAGACGAGATCATCGCCGACCAGGGACGCCGTGCCGAACAGGCCGGGATCGGTGATGAACGTGTAGGTCAGATAGGTGCCCACCAGCGGGGCGGGAACGGCCGCCAGGGCATGGCCGGCGAGCAGCGCAACAGTGAAACCCATCACCGCCTGCGCGGTTTTTTTGTAAGTTCTCATCTTCCTCCTGCCTCTCTTTTATATTTGTGCGGTGTTGTTATCGGTACTGCCTTGCGGATACGACCTTCAATCGCGCCGCCCCAAACGCATGCCCGGGATGCGCATCCGTCGACGCCCGGCCAGCAGGGCCGCCAGCATGCCGACGATCAGCAGTGCCCAGCTGGACGGTTCGGGAACGGAAACCGGATCGGCGACGGTGACGAGCTGGAATCCGGCGTAGGTTTTCTGGATAAAGCTCAGCTCGCCCGCGGGCGCGTCGGCGAACAATTCGTGGTCCAGGGTGATCTGCAGGGTCTGCGGCGCGCCCAGCCCGGACGCGATGCTGCCGGTCACTTCCCAGGGAGTGGATCCGCCGGTGAGATCGAGCGGACCGGCAGGCGCCAGGTTGAGAACGACGGCCGCGGCCGTATCGGCATTGACGGCCTGGAGGCTGGCGTCCACGCCGACCGTGCCGCTGCCGAACAGGAAATAGTCGCCGCGCTCGGCAAAGTGGAACCCGGCAAAGGAATAGCCCGGATTGATGGTAAAGGTCAGCTGCAGCGGGGCCGAGGTGCTGGCCGGGCTGCCGCCCGACAGAGCGGAGAACGTGCTGGGCTGGAAATAGATCGTGTCGAGCGAACCCGACAGGAAGCCCTGGCCGTACTGCGCTTCCTGGGCGTCGTCATAGCTGACGCTGAAGCCCGTGGCGTTGAGCGTGATGAGGGCGGCCGAGGAAGCGTGCGCAAACGCCAGCAGCCCCAGACCCATCCATATTTTTCTTGTAGACAGCATGTTTTTGATATTCATCGGGTTTATTCGTCACGGATGAGCAAGCAAGATGCACGCCTGACTATATAGACTTTTGTACCAGCATGATTGCAAAGGATTTTTCATTCAAGCCCGGCTCGGAAATGCCCTTGGCGAAGCTTCGTGTAAAGAAATCCGACAACCGTCACATCAGTTTAATGGGAATTTCGGCGCCGGGCCGATCGTGCACTGCTGGGCCGGGCCCGACGCCAGAAATATCCGAACCCGTGCGCCGGCACGCGGACGGTTCCGGCACGCGCCCAGGCTCCGTTGCCAGGCAGGCCGGCGCACGCTGTCCCGTGCGCGGCCATGCTATTCTGAGCGCCATTTTGGGAGGGATGGCGTGATCAAGATTCTGTTGCTGATTGTGATCGGTTTCGCGGTGTGGGCGGTGATCCGCGCCTACCAGCGTTCGCTCGACAAGCCTTCGGCACCCGCCCGTGAACACACGGTCGAGGACATGGTGAAGTGCGCACACTGCGGGGTGAATCTGCCGCGCAGCGAGGCGATCTATTCCAGCGGCGATTTTTTCTGCACCCCCGAACACAAGCAACTCGGCAAGAAATGAGCGTTCCGGCGGCCGCCCTGCCCCGCCCCGCCACGCCGCGCTACTACGCGTCGCACTGGCGCAGCCTCGATTACTTCAACCTGTATCGGCTGACCCTGGCGCTGGCGCTGGCGTTCATCGGCCTGCTGTTCAACGACTCCGACCTGTTCCGCGACAGCGCGCGCACCAGCTTCCAGGGCTTTGCCTACGCCTATCTGGTGACCGCGGCGCTGTTCGTGCTGGGCATCCGCGCGCGCTGGCCCGGTTTCCAGATCCAGCTCACCACGCACATCATCGCCGACATCATTTTCGTGGTGCTGCAGATGGGTGCCAGCGAACGCCTGGCGAACGGGCTGGGGCTGCTGCTGGCGATTTCCATCGCCTCGGGCGGGCTGGCCGGCAGCGGCCGGCTGAGCCTGCTGTACGCGGCGATCGCGTCGATCGCAGTGCTGCTGCAGCACGGCGTGAGCATTCTGGGCAGCAGCCAGGCACCTGACAGCTTTTTTCAGGTCGGCGTGCTGTGTGCGGGCTATTTCGCCATCGGCTGGCTGGCCCACACCCTGACGAAACGCGCATTGCGTTCGGAAACCCTGGCGCAGCGGCAGGCCGAGGAGCTGGCGCTGCTGAACCGAATCAACGCGCTGGCGATCGAGAACTCGCCCGACGGCCTGCTGGCGGTGCGCGGCGACGGCGTCGTACGCCACGCCAGCCCGCGCGCGCTGGCGCTGCTCGGCGTCACCCTGCCGATCCGGCCCGGCATCACCCGGCTGGATGCCTGCGCGCCCGAGCTGGCGCGTCTGGCGCAGCAGGTGCAGCCCGGCACCACGTCCACCCTGGACACTCCGGCCGCGCAGCTGCGGGTGCGCTGCATTCCGCTGTCGACGCCCGACAACAGCCGCGTGCTGGTGCTGGAAGACCAGACCCAGGCCGAGCAGGCCGCGCAACGGCTGAAACTGGCGGCGCTGGGGCGGCTGACCGCCAACATCGCGCACGAAATCCGCAACCCGCTGTCCGCCATCAGCCATGCCGCGCAGCTGCTGCAGGAAGACACCCACGACCCCGCGCAGGCGAAGCTGACCGCGATCATCGAGAACAACGCGCGGCGGCTGGACCGTCTGGTGGAGGAAGTGCTGTCGCTCAACCGGCGCGACCGCCTCAACCCGGTCGGCTTCGATGCCGCGACGCTCCGCACCATGATCGACGAGTTGCGCCAGACTGAAGAAATCCCGGCGGACGCCGTCATAGTCAGCATGACCGAATCCCTGCGTTTTCAATTCGATCCCGATCACCTGCGCCAGATCGTGTGGAACCTGCTGCGCAACGCCTGGCGCTTTTCCAGAAAACAGGCCGGCAGCCTCCATATCGGCGCGCAGATGGTGGGCGACACCGTCCATCTCGACATCGATGACGACGGGCCGGGGCTGGCGCCGGAACACCATGGCAAGCTGTTCGAACCCTTTTTCACCACGGATGCGCAGGGCACCGGGCTCGGCCTGTTTCTCGCGCGCGAACTGGCTGCCGCCAATCATGCCGAACTGAGCTACGTGCCGGGCAGACGCGGCGCCCGCTTCCGCCTCAGCCTGCGCAGGAGCGAATGACATGGCCACGAGCCCACGCATCCTGCTGGTGGACGACGAACCCGATCTGCTCGATCTGATGGAGCTGACGCTGGTCAAGATGGGGCTGGAAACCGACCGGGCGACGAGCGTGGCGGATGCGCAGGTCCGGCTGGCGCAGACGCATTACGATCTGTGCCTGACCGACATGCGGCTGGGCGACGGCGAAGGATTGGAGGTGATCGCCTGCGCCAGCGCGCTGCCGTCGCCGGTGCCGGTCGCGGTCATCACGGCGTACGGCAATGCGGGCAATGCGGTGGCCGCGCTGAAGGCCGGCGCATTCGATTACCTGGCCAAGCCGGTGGCGCTCGACCAACTGCGCGCGCTGGTCAAATCCGCGCTGAAAATTCCCGGGGCGGCGCATGCCGACGATCCCGCACGCGAACTGACCGGCCAGTCCGCCGCCATGCAGGACATCCGCGCACGCATCGCCAAGCTGGCGCGCACCCAGGCGCCGGTGCACATCGCAGGCGAGTCGGGCAGCGGCAAGGAGCTCGCCGCGCGGCTGATCCACCGGCTGGGCAACCGCGCCGACAAGCCCTTCGTCGCGGTCAACTGCGGCGCGATTCCGGAGACGCTGATGGAAAGCGAATTCTTCGGTTACAGAAAAGGCGCGTTCACCGGCGCCGATGCCGACCGCAGCGGCTTCTTCCAGGCGGCCGATGGCGGCACGCTGTTTCTCGACGAG
>DONB01000271.1 GCA_003510325.1 Thiobacillus sp.
CCGCGCGTGCATCACGCGGCCGAAGCCGATCTGCGCGGAAGGCGCGGATTCAGGCCGCATCGGCGAGGTCCTTCCAGGGGGCGACGGCGTTGAGCTGACGCGCCACCCGCAGCGCCGAAGCAAGGCCATCCTCGTGGAAGCCATAACCGAGCCAGGCGCCCGCCAGCCAGACACCATTGCGGCCATTGCTGGCCTGGACATGGCGCTGGATTGCGGTGGCATGGCGGGTGAACACCGGATGGCTGTAATGGANNGGGCGGCTGCAGCGGATTGAGCGAGACGATCACCGGCGTCCTCGTCGGCAGCGGCTGCAGGCGGTTGATCAGGTAGTGGACGGCCACCGGCCGGTCGCTCAGCACGCCGTTGCCCGACTGATAGTTCCACGCCGACCACAGGCTCTGGCGGCGCGGCAGCACGCTCGCATCGCTGTGCAGCACCGCGCGGTTGGGCTGATACGGCATCTGCTGCAGCAGCCGCGCCTGAAACGGATAGTGCGCGGCAAGAATGCTGCGCGACTGATCGCTATGGCAGGCCAGCACGGCCTGGTCGTACAGGCCCGACAGGGAGCCGCTGACGACTTCGATCCTGCCGCCGCGCGGTTGCAGCGATTCGACAGGCTGCCCGAGATGGATCTCGCCGATGCCGGCCGCCAGCTTGTTCACGTATTCGCGGCCGCCGCCCTTGACAGTGCGCCACTGAGGCCGGTTCGCCACCTGCAGCAGGCCGTGATTGCGGCAGAAGGTGACGAATGACGACAGCGGGAATTCCAGCATCTGCGACGCCGGACACGACCAGATTGCGGCCGCCATCGGCAGCAGATACCACTCGATGAAGGGCAGACCGTAGCCGCGCGCCCGGAGGTAGTCGCCCAACGCCATGCTGCTTGCGAGCGCGGGTTCGCGCACCGCCTCGCGGTTGAAGCGCAGGATGTCGCGCAGCATGGACCAGAACGCCGGCCGTGCCAGATTCCTGCGCTGGCCGAATACCGTATTGAGATCGGTGCCGGCCCATTCGAGATCGGGCTGGTCGAGTTTTACGCTGAACGACATGTCGCTGGCGACGGTTTCCACGCCCAGCGTCTCGAACAGCCTGGTCAGTTCCGGATAGGTGCGATGGTTGAAAACCAGGAAACCGGTATCGACCGGGAAACGCTGGCCGTCGAGCGACACGTCCACCGTATGCGTGTGTCCGCCCAGGCGATCGTCCGCCTCGTACAGCGTGACCTGATGCCGACGGCTCAACAGCCAGGCGGCCGACAGCCCTGCGATCCCGGATCCGACGACAGCAATGCGCATTTTATGGGCCCGCCTTGGTCAGGGAGGGGGAGGCCTTGAGCATGGTTTCGATGGCCTGCACGATTTCCTTCGATTCGGGATCGATCCGGCTGGCGAAGGACAGCGCGCGCGTGCCGCTGCGGTCGATCAGATACTTGTGGAAGTTCCAGCCAGGCCGCTCGCCGGTGGCCTTCGCCAGTCCCTCGTGGAGCGGATTGGCGTTGGCGGCGGTGACGCCGACCTTGGAGAACAGCGGGAAGTCGACCTGGTAATGGCTCTCGCAGAAGTACTTGATGGTGGCGTTGCTGCCCGGCTCCTGCCCGCCGAAGTCGTTGGCCGGGAAGCCCAGCACCACCAGTCCCTGCCGGCCGTATTTCTCGTGCAGCGCCTGCAGACCCTTGTACTGGCCGGTGTAGCCGCACTGGCTGGCGGTGTTGACCACCAGCACCACCTTGCCGGCGTAGGCGCACAGGGACTGCATCGTGCCGTCGATGTCCTTGAGCGTGTGGTTGAGCAGAGACGGGCAGTCGGGCGCGGCCTGCGCGGCGGGTGTCAGCAGCAGTGCGGACAGGAGGAGGGCGGGTTTCATGTGCGGACCACCTTGTGCGTGGTGCAGGATGCCTGGAGGCGTGGCGCCTCGCTCTGCTGCGGCCGCGTCGGCGGATGCGGCGTGACCAGGCCGTGGTAGAACAGATAGTCGGTGGGGACGCCCTCTGTCGTGAGTGGCGCACACGACAGCGTTCGTTTCGGCTCGGCCGCCACCGCGGCGTGAAGGGCAAGGAAGAATACGGCGGCGGTCATGGACTGCGATATGGATATCATTTGTCTTGGTCAAACAGTGAACGTGTGCTTAAATTAGGCCAACATTTTGCCGTTGTCAACTATTTGTCCAAGACAATATGACGAGTCCATCAGTGAGTTCCGGCCCCGGCCTGCCCATCGCCTCAGTCGAGCGCGAAACCGGTTTATCGAAAGACACCTTGCGTGTGTGGGAGCGTCGCTACGGCTTTCCGACGCCCGAACGCGACGTCAACGGCGAGCGTTTGTACACGCCGACCCAGGTTCGCCGGCTCGCGCAAATCAAGCGCCTGATGGACCGCGGGCACCGCCCGGGCAAGCTGATGACGCTGGACGAGGCCGGACTCCTGGCGCTCGACCAGGCGCGCAGCTCGGCGTGGCCCTCGCCGGACGACCAGCAACTCGAGCACTGGCTGAACTTGGTCAAGACGCACGACACCGAGGCCTTGCAGCGGGCTTTTCACCGCGAGTTGGCAAAGCGCGGCATGACCCGTTTTGTCCAGGACATCGTTGCGCCGCTGATCGCTCGCGTCGGCGAAGCCTGGTCGCGCAACGAACTCGGCGTCTTCGAGGAGCACCTGTTCTCGCAGCATCTGGAAAAGCTGTTCCGCACCACGCTCGCCAACATGACGCCGCAGACCGGCCACCCGCGCGTGCTGCTCACCACGCTGTCGGGCGAGGAGCACACCCTGGGACTGCTGATGGTGGAAGCGCTGCTGGTGGTGGAGGATGCCTATCCGGTGCTGCTCGGCCCGCAAACGCCGATCGACGAGATCGTGCGCGCTGCGCAGATCAAGGCGGTCGACGCGGTCTGCCTGTCGTTCAGCACCGCCTATTCGCCGGCGCTGGCCGCGCAGGGCCTGCGCGACCTGCGGCAGATGCTGCCCGCGGACACGCAGTTGTGGGCGGGCGGCTACGGCGTCAAGCCGATCCGCAAGGCGATCGACGGCGTGTGCCTGATGCCCGAATTCCAGGACCTGTTCGACTGCCTGGCACGCTGGCGCAGCGAGCCGGGCGGGAAAACGGCTGATGACCTAAAATAGGGCACGTTTCATCAACCATGGCGCATGGGGACAGGATCCCCGCACCCACGCCCCGTCACTCATATGCTTTACATCGACCTCTTCAAATCCCTCGAGCGCGCCCGCTGGAACATGGAAACCGACATTCCGTGGGACCGGTTCGNNTCGACGCCAGCAAGCTCACCGACGAACAGGCGCTCACCATCAAGATGAACGCCATCACCGAGTGGGCGGCGCTGCCGGCCACCGAGATGTTCCTGCGCGATTTTGTGCACGACAGCGACTTTTCCGCCTTCATGTCGATCTGGTTCTATGAGGAACAGAAACACGCGCTGGTGCTGATGGAATACCTGCGCCGCTTCAGGCCCGAATTCGCCCCCACCGAGGAAGAACTGCACGCGATCCGCTTCCCGTTCGACCCGGCGCCGCCGATGGAAACGCTGATGCTGCACTTCTGCGGCGAGGTGCGCCTCACCCAGTGGTACAAGTGCGCCTCCGAATGGCACACCGAACCGGTGATCAAGTTCATCTACGAGACGATCTCGCGCGACGAGGGCCGCCACGGCGGCGCCTACCTGCAATACATGAAGCGCGCGCTGAAGCAGGGCGGGCCGGGCGTCGCCGCCGCCTTCGCCAAGATCGGCTTCCTGATGGCGTCGAGCAAGCGCTCGGACAAGGCCTTGCATCCCACCAACCTGCACGTCAACGAGGCGCTGTTCCCGCAGGACACCATCCAGTCGCGCCTGCCCGACCCGGAGTGGCTGGAGCGCTGGCTCGACGAGCAGATCCGTTTCGACGACACCTGGGAAAACCGCGTTGTCGGCGGCATTCTGCGCAACCTGTCGAATCTCCTGGGACAGAGCTTCGAGAACGTGCGTGACCTCAACAAGTACCGCAAGCAGGCGCTGGCGGCGGCCTGACATTCCTGTCCGGTTATCAGGCCAGCCCGCGGGCTGGCTGCATTTCGCGTTCATCCGGCCGGGTTGCCGGCGGATCTGCGCTGTCCGCTTCATAAATGAGCGGAAAAGCCGATATCTCATGTCATGAGAGACAAGCGCTTCTACGATTTCGTACACCGCCAGATCCCGGTGTTCATCACGCTCTCGCTGCTCCCTGGTCTGGGCTATCTCTTCCTCGGCTGGCTCAACGGCATTTTCACCCCGGCCTTCGTCTGGTATCTGCTGGTCATCGCCGGTTCGATCTGGGGCGTCACCCTCTACCAAAACTTCGATTTCGACAGCATGAGCGAATATCGGCGCAATCGCTGGTATCGACACTGCAGCTGGTTCTTCTATGCGTTTTTTCTGTTGTGGGCGCTGATTTTCCTGCTGTATGTCGGGCAGGAAGCCGCCAATCTCCACTACATCGCCATCTTTACCGAGATCGGCGCCTCGGTGGTGGCGTCGTCGCTGCTGTCCTCGGACCGGCGGCTCTACCGGCCCACCCTGTTCATCCTGATGGTGCCGCTGATCGTCTATTTCTTCCTGATCGGCGAATGGTATGGCTATGTTCTGACCCTCTTCGCCTGCACCCTGACCTGGGTGCTGCTGTACGCCGCCAACAGCAGCAACCAGTTGCTGATGCAGGCGACCTACCAGGCCACGCACGACGCGCTCACCGGCCTGCACAACCGGCAATACTTCATCGAGCACCTGCAGAAACGGATGAATACGCTGGCCGAAAGCGGGCAGTTCTCCTTCCTGTTGCTCATCGATCTGGACCATTTCAAGACCGTCAACGATTCCCTGGGACACGACATCGGAGACCAGCTGCTGAGAAGCGTGGTCTCGCGCCTTCAGCAGCACGTACCTGAAGGCTACCTGACCGCGCGCCTCGGCGGCGACGAGTTCATCATTACCGGACGCGATTGCGTCGACCGGGAAACCTGCGAACGCGAGGCGCTGGGCCTGTCCGAACAGCTCATTGCCCGGCTGAAGGAAACCTATGTCGTGGGTCCGCATCATCTGTACATCAGCGCCAGCATCGGCGTGAGCATCATCAGCGCCAACAGCGTCAACGCCAACAACTTCATCAAGGAAGCGGATATCGCCATGTATGAAGTGAAGGCGAAAGGGCGCGATGGCGTGTTCATGTTCAACGAAGAAATGTCTGGCCGGGTGGAGAAACATCTCGAAATCGAACGTCTGCTTCACTTCGCGCTGGCCAACGACGAAATCACGCTGCACTATCAGCCGCAGCTCGATCACCGCGGACGCGTCATGGGCGCCGAATCGCTGGTACGGTGGAACAACGCGGAACTCGGGGCGATTCCGCCCACCCAGTTCATCCCCATCGCCGAACAGACCGGGCTGATCGTCGAGCTGGGAAACCATATTCTCGAAACCGGTTTCCGGACATTGCGCGCATGGCGCCAGGAGGGCATCGAGCTCGAGCAGTTCTCGATCAACATCAGTATGCGGCAGTTCACCCACCAGCATTTCGTGGCCCAGGTCACCCATCTGGTGCAGCGCTATCTGGATGCCGACCTGGCCCGCAAGCTGGTTTTCGAGATCACCGAATCGATCGTCGCCGAGGACATCAATCGCGTCATCGATGTGATGAAACAGCTGCAGGCATCCGGCATCCGATTTTCGATGGACGATTTCGGCACCGGCTATTCGTCGCTCAGCAATCTGAATCGGCTTCCTCTCGACGAAATCAAGATCGACCGCTCGTTCGTCGGTGCGCTCGACCAGGACGAAGGGCATCGGGCGATGGTGGTCACCATCCTGAACATGGCGAGCATCCTCAAACTGAATATCGTGGCCGAAGGCGTGGAGACGACGGAGCAGCTCGATTTTCTGCTGCGCCACGACTGCAGGATTTTCCAGGGCTACTTTTATTCGCGGCCGCTGAGCAAGGACGCATTCGCGCAGTTCTACCGCGAACAGGCCGTGGCACAGATTGCGGCAGGGTAGCCCGCGACCCGGCGCAGCGATGCCGGGGCCGGATCAGAAAAGCGCGTGCAGCTTTCCGGTTGGCGGATCACCTAGCCCCCATTCGAGCCGGGCGATGAAATCGTCGGTCAGCAGTTCGGGGCGGTGCAGGCCGTATCCCTGCGCATAGTCGATCCCCATGCCCCTCAGCAATTCAAGGGTGGCGACGTCCCCGACATATTCGGCAACGGTGCGCAGGCCCATGACGTGGCCGATGTTGTTGATGGCCGCCACCATGGCGCGATCGGTTTCATTCTCGCGCATGGTGCGCACGAAGGCGCCGTCGATCTTGAGGTAGTCCACGTTCAGCTGCCGCAGGTAGCCGAAGGACGACATGCCGCTGCCGAAGTCGTCCAGCGAGAAATGGCAGCCCAGATCGCGCAGGGTCTGGATGAACTGCACGGCAGCCCGCAGGTTGGACACGGCGGCGGTCTCGGTGATCTCGAAACAGATATGCTGCGGCGCCACCCCGGTCCGCTCGAACTGCTCCAGGATGTAGGGCAGCATGGTCGTGTCGCCCAGCGACTGTCCAGACAGATTGATGGAACAACTGGCGTCCATGCAATTCATTTCGTGCCGCGACAGTCTCGCCAGTACATTGCGGATCACCCAGCGATCCAGGGCAGGCATCATGCCGTAACGCTCGGCGGCGGGAATGAAGGACATCGGCGGCACGGCCTGATTCGCCGCGCCCTCCATGCGCACCAGGATTTCCAGGTGCGGGCGTTGCCCGGGATTGCCGTTGAGCGGCATGATCTTTTGCGCATACAGCAGCAGGCGATCTTCCTGGATGGCCTGCGAAAGCTGCTGCGACCAGCTCATTTCTACGGTGCGCTGCGAGGTTTCCGTATCGTCCTGCTTGAACACGTGCACCTGGTTGCGTCCCTTGTCCTTGGCCACGTAACAGGCGGCATCCACCGTACTCAGCAGTTGCGTGGCGCTGACGGAATCGGCGGTGATGGGTACCACGCCGATGCTGACGCCGACATCGAAGGGCTTGCTTTCCCACATGAAGCGAAACTGGGCGACGGTGCTTCTGAGGGCCTCTGCCATCTCGGCGGCCTTGTCCAATGGACAGCTGTCCAGCAGCAAGCCGAATTCGTCTCCGCCCAGCCGGCCCAGGCTGTCGCTGCTCCGCATCTTTTCGGCGAGGCGGGCTGTCAGCTGGCGCAGCAGCTCGTCTCCCGCAATGTGGCCGCAAGTGTCGTTCACCACCTTGAACTGGTCCAGATCCAGATACAGCAGCGCGTGCTCGCGCCGCAGGGTTCTGGCGTCCTGCAGTAACCATTCCAGCCTGCGCTCGAATTCGTTCCGGTTGATGAGTCCGGTCAGGGCATCGTGACTCGCCGCCCAGCTGATCTGCCGCGACAGCTCCCGCGAATCGGTGACGTCGCGCAGGACCAGCGTCGCGCCCCGGACCTGCCCGTCGGGAGCATGAATCGGGCTTGCCGTGAATTCCACGGCATAGCGGGTCCCGTCCCGCGCGGTGAGTTCNNGTCGAACGCGGTCTGCACGGCGCCTCGGCTTTTCTCGCTGGACAGATGGAGCACGCCGGTCAGAAACCGGCCCTGCGCCTCGCTGTCCAGCCAGCCTGTCATGCGTTCGGCAACCGGATTGAGGTAGGTCACCAGGCCATGCTCATCGGTGCTGATCACCGCCTCGCCGATGGAGTGGAGGGTGATCTGGGCGCGTTCCTTCTCCTGATGGAGTTCGGTTTCGATCGCCGACGAGCGGCGGATCACATAGGAGGCGACCAGACCGCCCACCACCAGGGCAAGCAGCCCGAATCCCAGCATCAGGCGAAGCGCGTCCTGGAAAGCGTTTTTGGCCTTGTTCTGGGCGATCAGGGCTGCCTTCTGCTGGGATTCGAGCATCAGGGTCAGCTGCGCCATCACCTGGTCCTGCACCGGCACGACACGGTGATAGAGCAGGTCCTGGGCCGCGTCCTGCCTGCCTTCGTCCAGCAGGTCGAGGACGGTGTTCTGGGCGCTTTCGCCCTGGCGTGCCAGCGTCAGCGACGCATCCAGATAACCCCGTTCTTCCGGAGTCAACCCGCTCGATTCGAGACGGGTTCGTGCCTGAATGAAGCGGACGGCATACTGGCTGAAGCGCTGCTTGAGTTCGTCCCGGGCAAAGGGATCCTCGGTATGTGCCGTGTGGTAGAGAATCATGGCCCGCTCACGTGCGGCATGGCGCATTTCCCAGACCAGCGTCATCTTGGCATTGTGCGTCTTGACGATGGTTTCCAGGTTCTCGTTGATGACGCCCATGCGGCTCAGGCCTGCCGCCATGAGCGCCACCATGAGTCCCAGCATCAGGACGAAACCGAAAAAGGTCAGATTCCGCGTCGAGCGCACCCGGCCGGTCCCTCACGTGTATTCATGAATGAATCGCCCTCCGTTGCCCTTGAAAATGCATCCGGTTTGTCTTTTTACCGGATTGTCCCGGAATGCTCAGACCCGCCGGGTTCGCCTCCGCGCGCGGCTGCGCTTACGGCGCGATGGCCTGCGGAGACATCGCCGGCCCGACCCGGACCACCGTTCCCTCGCGGCGTGCATCGGACGCGCCGCGATGCGTGCCGGTTGCCGGGTCGATGACGACCCCCTGCACCGAGCCGATCGTGTCCTTGCAGCCTTCCGTTTCCGTTTCGCCCAGTCCGGCATGCCCCAGAGTTCTTAACGCATCCTGGGTGGCGATTCTGAAGTGCGGCTGCATGAAATCCTGGCCGCCTTCGCAACTGAGCCTGCCCGTGGCGTGGGTGACCGACAGGCGCGGCGCATCGATCGCCTGTTGCATCGTCATGCCGTGGTCGATCAGGTTGACGATGGCCTGCANNGCGCCGCCGGGCGAGCCGTAGGCGGCGACGGGCTTGCCGTCCCTGAACAACACCGTGGGCGCCATGCTGGAGCGCGGGCGTTTGCCGGGGGCGACGTCGTTGGCGCCGGGGTTGCCTGCGGCGGCGTCGGCGCTGGGTACGAAATTGAAGTCGGTCAGTTCGTTGTTGAGCAGGAAGCCGTAGCCCGGCACGGTGATGCCCGAGCCCCAGGTGAATTCGATGGTGCTGGTGTAGCTGACCACGTTGCCCCAGCGGTCGACGATGGAGAAGTGGGTGGTGTGGGGGCTTTCCTCCTTGATGCGCGAGGGCTTCGGCTGCCCGGCGCGCGCGTCCCAAGGCGCGGGGNNCAGCAGGCCCCGGCGCGGCACCGCCACGGCATCGTCGTCGCCGATCCACACGGCGCGGTCGGCGAACGCCAGGCGCATCGCCTCGATCATCACGTGCAGCGTCTTCGGGCTGCCGAAGCCGTATCCCTGCGCGGCGTCGCCGAGCGGGAAGCGCTCCAGAAGGCCCAGCATCTGCAGCACCGTCAAGCCGCCGGACGAAGGCGGCGGCATGCCGGCGAGCGTCCAGCCGCGGTAATGGCCGACCAGCGGTTCGCGGATCGCCACCTGATATTGCGCAAGATCGGCCAGCGTCATGCGGCCCTGGCCGGCTGCGCCGAGTTCGCTGCGCGTGCGTTGCTGCGCCTTGACGATCGCCCGCGCGATCGGGCCGCGATAGAAGGCGTCCGGGCCCTTCGCGGCGAGGCGCCTGAACGTCATGGCGAGGTCGGGCTGCACCAGCCAATCGCCTTCGGCGAGCGGCACGCCGCCGGGGCGGAAGATCGCGGCAGTCTCGGGATGAAGCTGCGTGCGGCCGCCGTCGTTGACGATGTCGGCGGCGAGGAAGCGGTTGACGCGAAAGCCGCGCTCGGCGAGTTCGATCGCCGGCGCCAGCGTGTCGGCCAGTTTCCGGGTGCCCCAGCGGCGCAGCGCGGTGTCGACGCCGCGTACCGTGCCCGGCACGCCGACTGCCAGCCCGCTGGTCGAGGCGAGCGGAAATTCCATCGCCAGGCCCTCGGGCGCAAACATGTCGGCGCTGGCCTGGGCCGGCGCGCGCTCGCGCGAATCGACGATGAAGGTTTCCCGGGTCTTGGCCAGATGGATCAGCATGAATCCGCCGCCGCCGATGCCGGACGACTGCGGCTCGACCACGTTCAACGCGAATTGCACCGCGGCGGCGGCATCGATGGCGTTGCCGCCCGCTGCCAGCATGCGCGCGCCGGCCGCAGCCGCGGCCGGATGCGAAACCGCCACCACGCCGTCGGGCAACGCAGCCAGCGCCGTATTGGAAAATAAAACGAAAAGCACGAGCCAGCGCGTGCAAAGCGAGCGGAGAGACATGGCGGTCGGCGAATAACGGGGGAGGCTCAAGCCTGCACCGGTTTAGGCGCGTGCGTCAATGGCGGTTTGAGCGTGTGCAGTGGACAAAAAGCGGGCCGTGGAGAACGTCTCATGTTCGGCCTAAACGGCCGGTGGCACTAGCTGTATTGAACGGTCAGTGTCGTACTGATTGCAGACATTAGACGGTACCTTTGAGCGCTACACGGCCGAGTTGCGTCCTGAAATGGACGAAACCACTGAGCGTGTAGGACGACCGGTCACGAACTGACCGAATTCACAATCCGAGCAAGCATTTTTCGCTCGCCCAAGTATGAATGTCAAACGGATGCCGCTTGCGCGCGCCATCTTAAACCCAGCGCAGATCCATTCAGTGCGCCCTAAATGTTGGTGGCAATGATCAGGGTTCGATTCAGTCAATTATTCTATATTTGGAAACATTTCGATTCCGTTTGCCTGGATTATATTCATATCGATTCCCTATATCGTGCCTCCACTGCCTGGTCGCTCGCTGTTGTTGTTCCAGATCAGCCAAGACAACTCTGGAGGACACCTCATGAACGCCCTTGAAAAAATTCACCCAACGCTTTTCAACGCCATCCAAACCCGGCGCGCCGAGCACGCTATCGAACCGCTGTTCCTGCGCCGGTGGTCGCCTCGTGCTTTCGACGCATCAAAGATCTCTGCCGGCGATCTGATGCGCATACTTGAGGCGGCACGCTGGGCACCGTCCGCCTATAACATCCAGCCGTGGCGATTCATCTACGTGCTACGTGGCGATCCGCTCTGGGACACCTGGTTGGGTCTGCTTGATCCTTTCAATGCAAGTTGGGCTGGGGCAGCGTCAGCGTTGGTGTTCCTCTTTTCGGACCGCCTCATGCCTGCACGTGACGGACAGCCGCGCCAACCATCCGCCAGCCATCGCTTCGACGCTGGTGCGGCGTGGGCGCAACTGTCGCTGCAGGCGACCGCAATGGGCTTTCACGCACACGCCATGGGCGGCATCAATGCCGATGCTGTTCGCCGGACACTGGCAGTTCCTGAGCACTATGAGGTTGAAGTCGGCATCGCCATCGGACGTCAGGCATCCGCCGAGGACCTTCCAGCAGCGCTGCGCGAGCGCGAGGTGCCGAGTGACCGCCTGCCGCTGGCGCGAGTAGCGTTTCCAGCGACCTTTCCGTCCAACGCGTGAGGGTGAATCATGCATGCAATTGCCAACCTGTCGATCCTTGTTCGTTGGGGGAACATCGCGAAGTCGCCCTCGGTGTTGCTGCTGGTGACCGGAACGCTGATCGGACTGAATTTCCCGCTTGGCAAGCTCGGCGGCCAAGCAGGGGTCTCGCCAGCCATGTGGGCGCTGCTGATTTCTGCCGGGGCCTCTACGGCGCTGTTGCCGGTGCTGATACTGCGTGGGCGCATCCGCTGGCCGTCGCCCCGGATTCTCCGTTATTCGATCTTCTCGTCGCTAGTGTCCTTCGTCGGACCGAACCTCCTGCTATTCTCGGTAATGCCTCATGCTGGTGCCGGCTATACGGGTTTGATGTTCGCGCTTTCACCGGTATTCACGGTGCTGTTCGCCGGGCTCTTGCGCTTGCGAATACCGGGACCGCTGGAGCTGCTCGGTATCGGTGCGGGGCTTGCCGGCGCCGTGGTGATCAGCATCAGCCGGGGAACAGACCCCGCGGCGCCGGCGGGATTCTGGTTGTTGCTTGCCCTGCTGATTCCGGTGTGCCTTGCGGCAGGCAATGTCTATCGGACACTCGATTGGCCACCCGATACCCCGCCTGATGTGCTCGCATTCTGGGGGCAGTTTTGCTCCAGCATGGTGTTCGTGTCAGTCTTGGTAGCGACAGAAGGGCGCGTCCCGGTTGGTGACGTCGTACCTGCAGGGCTGGCGGCAGTGATACAGGTTGTAATCGGGGCGCTGACCTTCCCGGTGGTGTTTCGCCTGCAGCAACGCGGCGGGCCGGTGTTGTTCAGCCAGATCGGCTACGTGGCAGCCGCAGTCGGATTGATCGCCGCCACCTTTGCCTTGGGCGAGTGCTATGCACCGCTTACTTGGGCGGGCGCTGGTGTGATCGGCATGGGCATCGCGATCACTGTGCTGGCTCAACGCCGGGACGCGCAACGGCTCACGGCTCCCAGTGAGGCGGATCCTGAATCTGCTCGGTCATGAATTCGACAAACGCACGGATCTTCGGCGACAGGTGCTTGCGCTGTGGATAGACCGCATGGATGGAGACTTCTCGGGCCATGTAGTCGGTCAGCACGGCCTGCAATCGTCCAGCTCGTATATCTGCGCCTACGACAAAGGTGGGGGTAAGGGTGATTCCGGCCCCCTGCAACGCAGCCTCGCGCAAAGCGAGGCTGTTGTTCATGCGCAGTCGGTACGCAAGTGTCACACTGCGATCGCTGCCGTCTGGCGCAACGAAGTGCCATTCGTTGGGCGAGTCATGGTACCGGAACACCAGTGCTGCATGCCGAGCAAGGTCCTCTGGCACCTTCGGAATACCATGCCGAGTGAAATAGTCGGGTGCGCCGCAGACTACGTGCCTGCAGAGGCCTAGGCGGCGCGCCACGAGCGTCGAATCGGGTAGGTCGCCGATACGGATGGCGAGATCAACTCCTTCGTCAAGCAGATCCACCTTGCGGTCGTCGAGCACCATATCCACTGTTAGCTCAGGGTAGAGGGCCTGGAAAGCCGGAAGCTTCGGTGCTATGTGCAAAATGCCGAACGACATCGGGCTGCTGATGCGCAGTTCTCCTCGCGGCGCGCCCTGTAGCCGGGACACCTCGGCTTCCGCTTCTTCGATTTCGAGCAGGCCACGCGCACTACGCTCAAAGAAGGCGCGGCCGACTTCCGTGAGGCTCAATCGGCGGGTCGTCCGGTTGAGCAAGCGTGCGCCGAGGCGGTCTTCCAGGCGAGAGACGTATTTGCTCACCACCGATTTCGACAAGCCAAGCTTGTCGGCCGTGGCGGTAAAGCTGCCGCTATTGATGACCTGCACGAATACTGCGACATCACTAAGAGCGTCCATGTGCGTTCTGATTGGTAACTGGGTGGGAACAATGTTATTGCGTTTAGGCAGATTATCAATTCTTCGTGAATCTTTAATCTTCCCAACACCTCAACACACCACGGAGAATCACCATGACATCGCAAACCAGCAGCCTTATCGCCGGCGCCATCATTGGCTTGGCCATTCCTTCGGCGTCGGCGTACGCCCAAGTCGGTTCCAGCCCCTGGGGGCCGGACGACGAGATCGGCCGGCTGAATCTCATGACCCAATCGACTCAAGCGGCTGTGGTTTCGCGTCTGGCGGGTGGAAAGATCTACGACCTGTCCGTTGAATACTTCATCGGTATGCCGAGTTGGCAGGCTGCGGGCGATCCGCACTATCGCCTGTGGATGACGCATACGCCACACGGCAATACGGTGGCCGACCCGCTCGGATTGGGCACGGCGGTCAATAGGCATGTGAGCTATACCGGCGCAGCCGTCTCAATGTATACCCATATGGGCACGCATATCGACGCGCTGGTGCACTTCGGGCTTGACGGCAAAGTCTGGAATGGCTTCTCGGCAGACAAGCATCTCGGCGACCGCGGCTGGACCCGCGGCGGGGCTGAGAACATTCCGCCGATCGTGGCAAGGGGCGTCATGGTCGACGTAGCAGCGGCAAAAGGCATGGCTATGCTGCCGGACAACTACCGCATCACACGCGAGGACTTGATAGAAGCACTCACCCGCCAGAACACCACGCTGGCCGAGGGCGACGTGGTGCTCATTCGGACCGGCCGTATGCAGCGTTATGCCGACGCCGCGGCCTACATGGACAATCCCCCTGGGCTGGGCATGGAGGCGGCGCGATTTCTGGTGGAGGAAGCCGGTGCGATGATTGTCGGCGCAGACAATCTGAGTTTTGAGGCATTTCCCTCCGAAGTCGATGGCAACTATGTCCCTCTGCATACCTACCTGCTGGCCCAGACAGGAACCCCGATCATTGAGCTGGCGTATCTCGAGGAACTGTCGCGCGATCAGATCTACGAGTTCGCATTCTTCGGTGGTTCCCTCAAGCTGCGCGGCGCCGACGCTGCTCCGCTCCGGCCAATGGCGATACCGCTGAGGGCGGATGCGACGAACTAGCATCGAACGCACAAGAATCGGGATGCGAAGCACCGCGCTTCCGTCCCATCCCTTTCCATCTACTTCGGAGATCAGCGAGGATGACCAAGAAGGTATGTATTGTGGGTGCTTCCGGGAAGCTCGGACGTTACATGATTCAACATGCAATCGATCGCGGTTACGAGGTCGTTGGTGTATGTCGGCAGGGCAGCGTCGGCAAGCTGGACGATTTCAAGGGCAGCATTACTGTCGTCGCCGGCAAGACGAACGACCGGGCCGTGATCCGTGAAGCGGTCGCCGGGTGCGATGCCGTGCTTGTCGTACTTGTGCCTTGGGGCGTTCAGCAGTATTCCTCGGGAACGGCACAGGCGGTGATGGACTTTGCCAAGCCGGATGCCCGTCTGATCTTCTCCTGCGGCTGGCACATCGCCCGGGACGGCAGGGATGTTTATTCCTGGAAGCTAAAGGCTTTGGTGAGCATCGGCGGCCGCATTGCACGTTGGCTTCGCCTGGTCGAACTGGACGACCAGGTCGAGGCCTGTCGGCGAATATTTGCCAGTGATCGACGATGGACGCTCGTTCGCGGTAGTGACCTCACTGAGGGTGAAAGCCAGGGCTTGCCGGTGTGGAGCCGTCACGTGGGTGACCCAATGCTGGCGAGCAACATCACGCGCCGCATCGATTTTGCACTGTTCATGGTCGCGGCGATTGAAAATGACGAACTCATTCATGAGGCGCCGGCCATTGTCAGTCGACTGGCGCCGTCAGCGATGGCGTGCACATTTCAGTGAGTGGAGAGACTAAGATGAGGCGAGTCGCAGTTTTTGGCAATGCTGGGGGTGGCAAATCAACGCTTGCACGGAAGCTTGCTGAGATCACGCACTTGCCGCTGCACTCACTCGACACCATCAAGTACAAGCCTGGCGGCGGCGAGGTGCCTCACGACGAGTACCTACAGGTTCACTCTGAGCTACTGCGCGGAGACAAGTGGATCATTGACGGATTCGGCTGCGTGCCTTCGGCCTGGGAACGCTTTGCCGTTGCTGATACGTTGATCTATGTTGACCTACCGCTCTTCACACACTACGCGTGGGTGACAAAGCGCCTGGTAAAGGCGCTTGTCGTTACGCCAGAGGGATGGCCAGAAAACAGCCCGATGTGGAGCAGCACAGTCAACAGCTATCGGGTTCTTCGTCTCTGCCATGAGAAGCTGACACCCAGATATCGGCAGCTCGTCGCAGAGCAGGCCGCTCTTAAGCGAGTGCATCACTTGAAATCTCCAAGTGCCATGAAGGCCTTTCTCGGAGCTATTGCCAATGAGTATTCGGGCACTCCGTGAAATGACGCCCAACCCGGCGCTCGACCTCGCGCCCTTCGGTCGCTGGACGCTGCGCGATGAGGCCGCGCAGCGTCGGTCAGCGCTACGTGCCTGAAGGTTCGCTTTCCCAGACGCGCTACTACCACTTTGGGTCGGGAGCATGAGTTCACCGAATGAAGAAACCGCCGTTCGAAGCCAACGGATGCTGAAGGGCCGCTTACCGACCGACTCCCGCCCGATGCTGAACGACTTGCCAACGGCCGGATTGGCCGAACAAGAGTCAGTCGGACTTCCCAGCAGGGCTCAATGCCCATGCCGATGATGGAGGTCCGGAAAATGCGGATGCTTGTGGGTCAGGCCCGCATGCCTGTGCAGATGGCTGTGCGGCTCGCTGCCATCCCAGTCGAAATCGTGGTCGTGCTGGTGATGCGCGTCGTGAACGTGGGGGTGGGTGTGCTCCAGCGGTTCGTGCGTGTGCTCATGCTCGTGGCGCTCGGTCAGGTGCAGCCAAACCCCGATTCCCATCAGGCAGGCGGCGACCCAGAACGGCGCTGGCGTCGGTTCGCCCAATAGCAGGATGGCGATGGCGGCACCGATGAAAGGCGCGGTGGAGAAATAGGCGCCGGTGCGGGCGGTGCCGAGACCGCGCAGCGCCAGCACGAAGAGCACCAGGCTCAAGCCGTAGCCGGCGAGGCCGACCGCCANNGAGCCGGACACGCGGCGCGTCAGGTTGTTGTCGATGGCCCAGCACAGGCAGGCGGCGGCGATGGCCACGAGGCCGATCCCGTCCTGCGGCGGACTGGCTGCGGTGGGCCACGCAAGCGCCACCCCGCCGGCAACAATCAGCAGCATGCCCAGCACGATGCGGCGATCGACGTTTTCCCGAAACACCACCCAGGCCAGCACCGCCGTGAAGACGGATTCGAGATTGAGCAAGAGCGAAGCCGGCCCGGCATCGCTGCGCGTGAGGCCGAACACCAGCAGCGCCGGCCCCAGCATACCGCCGAAGACGATGGCGCCGGCCAGCCAGCGCCATTCGCCTGCTTCCAGCCCGCTCGGTTTCCAGCCGCGATCCCGCAGCAGCCGGATCGCGGCCAGGCCGAGGCCGCTGCCCAAATAGAGCAGGCCGGCCAGCAGCAGCGGCGACAGCTCGCCGACCAGCAGCTTGACCAGCGGCGTGCTGGCGCCAAACAGCGCAGCGGCGGCAAGCGCCGGCCAGATGGCCGAGCGCGACGTGCTCACGGCAAGGAACCTCGACGCCGCAGGCTCATTTCAGGTTGAAGATGGCCTTGGCCGGCGGCTTGCCGGGCAGGGTGGTGGTGAGCACCACGCGTACGCCGACGCCGACCTTGAATGTGCCCTGGGCGACCATGCGGTTCTCGCCGGCGGGTTCCAGCTTGACCGCAGTCTTCTCGTTGCCGGCGTAGATCGTGGCTTCCGCCGTCGCGCCCTGGATCGATACGGGTTTGCCGTGGTCGCTGACATAGAGCGTCAGCGAATCCGGCTTGGCGACCAGCTCGTAGGCGATGTTCTTGACCTCGCGTACGACACCGCCGTATTTCGGCCCATGGTCGTGGCCGGCGCCGGCGAAGGCGGGGGCGACGTTAAGGGTCGCGGCAAGCGACGCGGCGGCGAACAGGGAGAGGATGGACGACTTCATGGGGGACTCCTTTTCAGTGGGCAAATAGGGTTTGCATAACTCAGACAGGGTTGATGCCTTCGACGGCGCGGCGGTGCGGAGTGTCGGCGTGCGCCAGCATGCTACGGATCGCGCCGAAGCGCAGGTACAGCGCCGGCACGACGATCATGTTCAGCACCGTCGAGCTTAGCAGGCCGCACAGGATCACCACCGCCATCGGCGCCTGGATCTCGCTGCCGGGCTGGCCGGCGGCAAGCGCGAGCGGCACCAGGGCGAGGCCGGCGGCGAGCGCGGTCATCAGGATCGGCACCAGGCGCTCCTCGGCGCCGCGCTTCACTGCCTCGGCGGCATCACGCACGCCCTAGTGCTCCACCAGGTGGTGGATGTGCGAGATCATCATCACGCCGTTGCGCGTGGCGATGCCGAACAGCGTGATGAAGCCGATGATCGACGCCACCGACAGCACGCCGCCGGCGGCGAACACGCCGATCACGCCACCGATCATCGCGAGCGGCAGGTTGAGCATGACCAAGAGCGCGTCGCGCGCGGTGCGGAAGGCGATGAAGAGCAGCAGGAAAATGCCCACTGTCACCGCCACGCCCAGGATCAGCAGCGTGCGCGAGGCCGCCTCGGCGCTTTCGAACTGGCCGCCGTACTCGATGTGGTAGCCGGCCGGCACCGTAACCCCGGCGGCCACTGCCTTGCGGATGTCGGCGACCACGCTGGCGAGATCGCGCCCGGCGACGTTGGCCATCACCACCATCTTGCGCTGCACGTTCTCGCGGCTGATCGAGTAGGGCGCGCGGTCGTTGCGGATGTCGGCCAGCGTCGACAGGGGCAGGCGCGCGCCGTCGGCGGTGGTGATCAGCGTCGCGCGCACCGCGTCGATGCTGGCCCGCGTCGACGGATCGAAGCGCAGCACCAGGTCGGNNGAAGCTGGCCTGGCCCTGCTGCACGCGGTCGACCGGCATGCCGGTGAACGCGACCTCGATCGCCTCCGACACTTCCCGCATCGACAGCCCGTGCTGCGCCAGCGCCGCGCGGTCGAAGCGGATGGTGAGGAAGGGAATGTTGGTCTGCTGCTCGTCGGTGACGTCGACCGTGCCGGGGATCTCCTGCACGACGGATTTCACGCTTTCGGTCAGCCGGCGCAGTTCGCCGAGGTCGGGGCCGAAGATCTTCACCGCGATGTTCGAGCGGCTGCCCGACAGCATGTGGTCGATGCGGTGCGAGATCGGCTGGCCGACGACGATCTGGGTGCCGGGCACGCTGGCGAAGTCCTCGCGCAGCGTCGCGAGGAAATCCTCCTTGCTGCGTTCGCCCATCTTCAGCGTCACTTCCATTTCCGATGCCGACACGTCCATCGCGTGCGGATCGCCCTCGGCGCGCCCGGTGCGGCGTGCGGTGGCGACCACTTCGGGATGCGACAGCAGGATGTTCTCCACCATGCGGCCGAGGCGGTCGGATTCTTCCAGCGAGGTGCCGGGCAGCGTGGCCATGCCGACGGTGAGCGTGCCTTCGTTGAAGTCCGGCAGGAACGCGCGGCCGGCGAATCCCAGCGCGACCAGCGCGACCACCAGCGTTGCGACGCTGATGCCGGCCACGGCTTTCCAGCGCGCGACGGTCGCGTCGAGCACGCGGCGGTAGCCGGCCTTCAAGCGGTGGATGAAGCGCGGCTCGATCGATTCGCGCACCGTCTTCGAGTTCGGCAGCCACAGCGCCGCCAGCACCGGCGTCACCGTGACCGCCACCACGAGCGAGGCGGCCAGCGACACCACGTAGGCGAGGCCCAGCGGCGCCATCAACCGGCCCTCGACGCCGGACAGGAAGAACAGCGGCAGGAACACCAGCATGATGATCAGCGTGGCGAATACGATCGAGCCCTGGATTTCGCGCGTGGCCTCGTATACCAGATGCAGCATGTTGACCTGCTGCTCGGCGGGCCGGGTGCGGTTCTCGCGTAGCCGGCGCACGATGTTCTCGACAACAATAATGGCATCGTCGACCAGCGCCCCGAGCGCGATCGCCATGCCGCCCAGCGTCATGGTGTTGATGGTGGCGCCCATCGCCTTCATGGCCAGGACCGCCGTCACCAGGGACAGCGGGATGGCGACAAGGCTGATCGCAGTGGCCCGCGCCGACAGCAGGAAGGCGAATACGATGGCCACCACCAGCACTGCACCCTCGATCAGCGCCTTCATCAGGTTGTCGATGGAGACGCGGATGAAGTCGGCCTGGCGGAAGATGTGGCGCTCGATCTTCATGCCTGCCGGCAGGCCGGATTGAATTTCCTCCAGCGTGGCGTCGAGGCGATCGGTCAGTTCCAGCGTGTTGGCCCCGGGCTGCTTCTGGATCCCCAGTACCACCGCCGGCTTGCCGTTGTGCGAACCGACGCCGCGCGTGGGCGCGGGGCCGATGGCGACTTCGGCGACGTGGCGCACCAGCACCGGCTGTCCGGCCTGCCGGGTGACCACGGTGTCGCCGATGTCGGCCAGCGTCGCGATGCGGCCCAGACCCTGGATCAGGTATTCCTGCCCGCCCTCGACCATGAAGCCGGCCGAGGTGTTCTGGTTGGCGGAGCGCAGCGCGTCGGCGACCTGGTCGACGGTGAGGCCGTAGGCCGCCAGCCGCTCGGGATTCAGCGTCACCTGGAACTGCTGGGTGTCGCCGCCGATCGGCAGCACCTCGGCCACGCCCGGCACCGCCAGCACGCGGCGCTTGATGACCTGCTCGGCGGCGTTCTTCAGCGTCATGCCGTCGTGCTTGTCGGAGGCCAGCGCGATGAACAGGATCTCGCCCATGATCGACGCCGCCGGCGCTATGGCGGGCGCCGGGATGTCGGCCGGCAGCGACGCCCAAGCGAGTTGCAGGCGCTCGGCGACCACCTGGCGAGCCTTGTAGAGGTCGGTGCCCCATTCGAATTCGACCGTGACGACCGAGAGGCCGATCTTGGTGCTTGATCTCACCCGGCGCACGTCCGGCGCGCCGTTCAGCGCGGTCTCGATGGGAAAGGTGACGAGGTTCTCGACGTCGGTCGGCGCCATGCCATGCGCCTCGGTGACCACGGTCACGCTGGGCGCGGTGAGGTCGGGGAAGACGTCCACCGGGGTTTTCGACGCCTGCCAGCCGCCCCAGGCGAGCATCAGCACGCCGGCCAGGACGACGAAGAGCTTGTTGCGCAGCGACCACGCAATGATGTGTCCGATCATGTCAGGTTCTCCCGATCAGTGCGCATGGCCGTGGCCGATCTGCGCGGTGCCGGTCGAGGCGAGCTTGACCAGGTAGGCGCCGCGCGAGACGACGCGCTGCCCCGGCGTGAGGCCGTCGAGCACCTCGACCCAGTCGCCTTCGCGCGCGCCCAGCCTGACTTGCCTGCGCTCGAAAGATTCGCCGCCGGTCATCACGAACACCACGCTCATGCCGCCTTCGTCGAGCACGCTCGACGCCGGGATCGCCACCGCCTCGCGCGCGCCGTCGGCGAAGACCTGCGCCTGCACCGCCATGCCGATGGGCAGCGCCAGATCGCCCGGCGTGAACTCGAACACCACCGGGACGGTGCGGGTCGTGACATCGACCACACCGCCGACGGCGACGAGCTTGCCGTTCTGGCCGGCGATGATCTCGACGCTGGCTTCCCTGCCTGCGACCTTGAACGCGGCACCGCTCGGACTGGTCAGCCGTGCCGCGTCGGATTCGGGCACGCGCAGTTCCAGCCACAGCCGGCTGCGGTCGGCGATATGGAACAGCAGCGCGCCTTCCTGCGCGAACGCGCCGGGCGACACGCGCACATCGGCCAGCGTGCCGGACACCGGCGCCCGCACCGGGATGCCGCCGCCGGCGCCGCCGTATTGACCGAGGCGCTGCTGCGTTGCGCTCAGTTCGGCGCGTGCCAGGGCTGCGGCCGCGCGCGCGGCGAGCACGCGTTTCTCGGGCACCGCTTCCTCGCGGTACAGCGCTTCCATGCGCGTCAGTTCCTGTTGCGCGAGATCACGCTCGACCTTGGCCTTGTTCGCCGCCGCCCGCAGCGTGGCGAGATCGGTTTCGCCGCCCATCCGGGGGACCAGATAGGCGAGCAGCTGGCCTTTCTTCACCTGCTGGCCGAGGCGCGGGAACGCGCCCGCGGACTGAATCTGCCCGGCCGCCGCCGCGGTGATCTGGGCCTCGCCGTCCGGACGCGCGCGCAGCACGCCGGTCGCCGCGATTGCGGTGCGGATCGGACGCGTGACGACTTCACTGGTGGCGAAATCGACCTTCCACTGCTGTTCCTTGGTGAAGCCGATACCTTCGTCGTCGTGCGGCGCCGGCTCGGCGTCGGCGGCCTTGCGGTCGGCATAGACGGTGAAGGGGCCGAGCTCGTGCGTCACGCTGAATTCGGGCGTGACGACTTCGATCGCCAACTCGCGATCGCCGGCATGCTTCGGCACCACTTCGGGCCGGAAGATGCCGGGCTGGCTGGCCTTGTCGACGCTGAACGCCTCATCGGGCTGATCGCCGCCGGTGAGGCGAACGCTGATCTTGCCGGCGGTGAGCGCCCGGAAGTCGGCGAGCGTGGTGAGGTGCGCGGCGAAGGCGGATGTTTCGCCGACCACCAGGCGCGGGAACTCGACGAACAGTTCGGTGCGGTCGGTGAAATGGGTGATCTTCTCGCCGCCCGCGCCATGGCCGTGCGCGTCCTCAGCTTCGGCTTCGGCTGCGGGAGGATGGCTGCCGTCTGCGACGTGTTCGGGGTCCGCCTCGCTGCAGCCGATCAGGAATAGGGCGGCACACAGGGATGCAATAAGAGTCCTGTTCATGGAGTGACACTCCCAGTCAATAAATCAAATTCAATACGGGCATCGCGTGCCCGCTTTTCAAGTTCGAGCGCGGTGGTTTCCGTCTCCAGCGCGCCGCGGTAGGCGTCGAGCAGTTCCAGCAGGCTGGATTCGCCGCCCCGATAGGCGGTTTCCGCGATGCGCAGCAATTCGGGGGAAGCCGACACCGCACGGCTGCGATAGTCGATTGCCGTGGCGCGCAGGCCTTCTGCCTGGCGATACAGGCCGCGCAGTTCGACTTCGGCGCGGCTCATCGCCAGGCGGTATTCGGCGCGTGCCTGCAGGGCCTCGGCCGCCGCGCGCTGCTGCCCGGCCTGCTGGCGGTCGAACACCGGCAGTGGGACGGAAAGCGACAGCGCCACGCCGTTATCCTGGGTGCTGCCGTTGTCCACGTACTTGGGGCCGATCCCCACGGTCACATCGGGAATGCCGCCGCGCCTTGCGGCACGCCCGTCCAGATCAGCCGCCTCCGCTCGGCGCGACAGCGCCTGCAGGTCGGGGCGCTGTTCGAGGCCGGTCAATGCCGTTTCGACCGGAGGCGGGAGAGAGGGCAAGAGCGCGCCTTCAAGAC
>DONB01000083.1 GCA_003510325.1 Thiobacillus sp.
CGGGCGGAACGCCTCGATGCAGCGGTCGGTTTCGGCTTCGTCGTCGGCGTGGACAAGCGGCGCGGGGGTGACGTACGAATGGTCGACCGTGGGCCGGATCCTGTCGCGCGACATCGAATACGCCGCACTGCCGTGCGTGAGCCCGTGATAGGCCTTGTCGAAGGCAATGACGCCCGCTTTCTCCTTGATATGCTTCGCGTACTTGAGGCAACACTCGACCGCCTCGGCCCCGGTCGACAGGAAGATGATCCGGCCATTCATTTCCGGCGCGCGGTCGTGGATTTTNNCCTGAAGGGTCTGCGAGATCTCCAGCATCGTGCGCGACACCCCGGGATCGGAGTGGCCGAGGACTGCGCAGAACTGGCCGCTGTTCAAATCCAGATAGCGGTTTCCGTCCGCATCCCAGACATAGCTCCCCTGCCCTCGCACCAGCACGATGTCGCGGAAATTCAGGACGGGAAGCATGTACTTCCCGTACTCGGAAAGCAGTGTCTGGTTGTTGTCTGTCTGGCTCACGGCGAAGGGCTGGATGAATATAGGTTGGGGCTCAGGATTGAGCGCGTTTCTCTTCGATCAGCGCAACCAGTCCGCCGACGGTTTTGATCCTGTCGCCGAGCATTTCCGCTTCCGATAGCCGGATCTGGAATCGCTCTTCGATGCGGAAGATGAATTTGATGAAGGCAAGCGAATCGATATGGCCGTTTTCGAGGTATCGGTAGGACGCCATCGCCGAATGTTCCGGAACCGCGCCTTTTTCCTCGAGCAGCTGCACGATGAAATCGTAAACAGGGTGGCCCTTGCCGGGGTGACTCATACCGTCTCCCACTTTCTGCTCCGGGCCGAACGGGAAATGGCCTCCAGGAAGCGCAAGCCCTCTTCCGACTCCTGGGCGCCATAGACGAAATCGTTGCGCGTCATGGCCCCGGATTGATGCTGGCGCAGCTGATCGGCGATATCAGTATAGAGATTGGCAAAGGCCTCGATGAACCCGGAGGGATGGCCGGATTTGAAGCGGTTGTAGCGCACCTGCCGGGCCAGCCCGGCATCGTCGGCCCCGCGGTCGATGAGCGACCTGCGTCCGTCGGCATGGTTGAGCAGCAGATCCTCGGGCTGCATCTGGAACCATTCGGCGCTCGCCAGGCTGCCGTAGACGCGTATGCGCAGGCCATTGCGGTTACCGAGCGCGGTCTTTCCGAACCAGGACTGCACCCGCAGGTCGTCCTCGTAATGCGCGAGGCAATAGACGTTGTCGACGATATCGCCGAACTGGCCATAGGTGGCCTGGTCGCCGATGACCTCCAGCGGCGCCTTGCCGCCGGTCAGGAAGTGAACCAGATGATGGGCATGGACGCCCAGATCGAGCGACACCGTGGGGACGGCATGATCCTTGAGGCGCCAGGCCTGCGGCGCAGCCGCCTGCCGCAGGAAGCCTTCCTGGGGAATTTCGACATGAATCTGCTGGAGACGCCCGAGGCGACCCTCGGCAATCATGCGGCGCAGTTCGCGCACCATCGGGTAGCCGGAATAATTGTAGGTCACCGCCAGAAAGCCCCGGTTGCGCGACACGGCCTCGCCGATGCCACGGCATTCGTCGCTGGACACCGCCAGCGCCTTTTCGCAAATGACCGGATAGCCGGCATCGAGTGCCGCGACGACCATCTCCCGGTGATCCGGCGTGGGCGTCAGCACGACGATGGCATCGAGGTCGCGCGTCTCGCTTTCCAGCAGCGCGCCCCAGCTGGCATGCGTGCGTTCGGGCGGAATGCCGTAAGTCTGCGCCGTCTCGACATTGATCTCGGGACGCCGGCTGAAGCACCCGCAATCGACGCGGAAATGGCCATCCAGCCGGCTGGAGTTGTAGTGCGTATAACCCACGGCCGAGTTCAGGGCGCCGCCGATGAAGCCGAGTCGCAGGGGGGGCAAGGGGGCATGAGCCATGAATTATCCTTGTTGCAGTCCGCTGGAATAGGCCTGCCGAAGTGCGGGTTTGTCGAGTTTACCCATTGCGTTCCTTGGGAGCGCCGGGACGACAAAGAAACGGCGAGGCTGCTGGAAATCTCCCAGGCGCTGCATGCAGTGCCGCTGCAGCTCGCGCTGTTCGGGCGGCGCGTCGGGCGCATGAAACGCAACGACCACGCCGACCACTTCACCCAGCTGTTCGTCCTGCAGCGGAATGGCCGCGCATTCCCTGACTGCGGGATGGGCGGCGATCACGTCCTCGATGTCCTTGGGATAGATGTTGATCCCGCCGCAGATGATGATGTCCTTGATGCGTCCGAGGAAGTAGAGGAAGCCTTCGTCATCCATCCTGCCGAGGTCGCCGGTACGGAAATAGTCCCCCCACATGGCGGCTGCCGTGGCATCCGGCTGGGCGTAGTAGCCGCTGAACAGCATGGGCGTGCGGCAAACGATTTCGCCGGCCGTATCCGGCGGCACGGGGTGTCCGTCTTCGCCGAGGATCCGCACCTCCGTTCCGGGGATGGCCGTGCCGACCGAACCGAGCCTGTGCGAAGCATCCCCGGGCGACAGGTTGGTGGCAATGGCGATTTCCGACGCGCCGTAGCACTCGTGGAATTCGCCCGGCAGGCGGGCCAGCAGCCCGGCTTTCGTTTCATCGTCCAGCAGCGCCGAAGAAGACACCAGGCAGCGTAGCGAAGGCAGCGTTTCCTGGCTGGACACCAGCACGTCCAGTATCTGCTTGAGTTGGGACGAGACGGCGATGGAGAAGCTCACGCCGTGCCGACGGACCGCGGCGATCCAGGTCGCCGGGGTGAAATGCTCCATGACGATGCTGGTCCCGCCCGAGGTCAACGGCATCAGCACAAGCCGTTGCGCCAGGGAGTGGTAAAGCGGCGTGGCCGCGAGCGTCACGTCGGCGGCGGTGACCCCATACAGTTCGGCGGCTGCGGCGGCGCGCAGCAGCTTGGTGTGCTGGCTGAGGAGGATGGGCTTGGGCGTGCCGGTGGAGCCGGAGGTCAGCACCATGAGGTAGGGCAGCTCGTCCTGCAGCATGGGGACCGCCCCGGGCCGGGCGGCGCCCGCATCGATCAGCGTCTGCAGGGATAGCCAGCCTTCGCGGTCCCCGCCGGCCACCACGCGAAGGCTGCCCGGAGGAAGCGGCAGCCCGGCAAGCTGGGCCGTGGCGCCGGACCATGCGATCAGGTGCCGGACATCGGCGGTTCCGAAGGTGGACGCCAGCGCCTGCGGGCTCAGTCCCATGCTCTGGGGCACGATGACCGCGCCCAGGCGCGCACCGGCGAGCAGCGTCAGAACAAACTCGGCGCAATTGGGCAGCAGCACGCCGATGTGGTCGCCGGCCTGCACGCCCGCCAGCGAGAGACCGTCTGCCAGCGCATCCACGTCCCGCAGGAGATCGCGATAGCTGTAGCTGTCGGCGCCCACCACGAGCGCCAGCTTGCCAGGGGTCCGTTCAGCGGCACGCCGGAAGTGCCCGTAGAGGGGAGCGGGTTGCAATGAGGTCGGCATGCTCAGGCTAACGGGCGGAACGGGCGATAAATTGAAGAAAGGCCTGGCTCGACAGCGGAAAGCGCTCGCCGCTTGCCGAGATGTAGACCTCTTCGGCAAGCGTGTCCCGGGTCACCAGCGTGTTTGCGCCCACAAAACACTGTCTTTCGATCCGGATGTTGTCGCCGATGGTCGCGTTGATGCCCAGAAAAGACGCGTCCCCGATCACGCTTTCGCCTCCGATGGCCACGCCTGAATTGATCCAGCAGGCGTCGCCGATGCGGCAGCCATGGCCGATCGACGCATTGCTGGCGATGAAGACGCTGTTGCCGATCTGCGTGTAGGGATGAATGGCGACATGGTCGAGGACGATGGTGTTCTCTCCCACCGACGCGGTGGGGTGGCGAACGACGGAAGAATGGACGTAGCTGGCGAAGGCGTAGCCCTTGGCCAGTCCTTCCCGGTGCTTGCGGGCTCGCAAGCCGTTCATTTCCAGATAGCCGACCGCGGTGATCAGGCAGTGGTCCGCCGGGGGATAACGGGTCTCGACCTCCTCGAAGGGGATGACGGGGAGACCCTCGATGACGGGGTCAGTCAGGACCGCACGGTCGACCGTAAACGCCACGACCTCGTGTTCCAGCCGCGCAAAATGCAGAAACATGCGCGCCATCTGGCCGTTGCCGTAGATGATCAGTTTTTTACGTGTCATCGCCGTCGCCCGACACGTGTGCGAACACGCACGCCCTGCCTGTTTTCTGCATGAACCTTTGAGCCGACCGCATTATTGCACCGCGATCAGCCGGGCGATGGTTTCGATTTGCGCATCGTCCAGGGCCGGATAAATCGGCAGGCACAGTATTTTTTGTGCCGCCGCGACCGCGGCCGGAAGATTGTCCTGGTGCGCCGACGGCAGCCCCCGATACATCGAGAAGTCCGAAATCAGGGGGTAAAAATAGCGGCGCGGGTGGATGCCCTTGTCCTTGAGTTTCTGGTGAAGATCGTCACGGCTGATCGGATAATCCGCCTCGACCAGAATCGGAAAATACGCGAAATTGGCCGCGTTCTCCCTATCGGCCGGAAGGCATTGGATGCCGGCCACCCCGTCCAGGCGCTCACGGTAGGCCGCGTCGATTTCCTTGCGACGTGCGAGCGCCTTGTCGATATGCTTCAGCTGAAGCAAACCCAATGCGGCATTGACCTCGCTCATCTTGCCATTGATACCGGGCGCGACGACCGCCACCTCGTCGACGAAGCCGAAGTTCTTCAAATGATCGATGCGGTTTTTGGTTTTTGCATCGGGGCAGACGATCGCCCCGCCTTCGAAGGTATTGAAAACCTTGGTGGCATGGAAGCTCAGCACCGACAAATCGCCATGCCTGAAGATGCTGCCGCCCGCGTCGCGTACGCCGAAGGCATGCGCGCCGTCATAAATGACCTTGAGGTTGTAATTGTCGGCGATGGTCTGGATGGCTTCGACATCGCAGGGGCGGCCATAGCAATGCACGGGCATGATGGCGGTGGTGTGCGGCGTGATGGCGGCTTCGATCTTCGCCGGGTCGAGATTGAGCGTATCGGGGTCGATGTCCACGAACACGGGTTTGATGCCGTTCCATAGCAGGGAGTGCGAGGTGGCCACGAAGGAATACGGTGTGGTGATGACCTCGCCCGTGATTCGCAACGATTGCAATGCCGTGATCAGCGCGATCGTGCCATTGGTGAACAAGGCGATGTGATCGACTCCAAGGTATTCGCACAACGCCTGTTCCAGTTGTTGATGGAAAGGACCATTGTTGGTGAGCTGCTTGCTCTCCCATATCTTTTCCAGATAGGGGATGAACTCGTCCAAGGGCGGCAGATAGGGTTGCGTGACGTAGATGTGTTTTGGATCGGTGATCATCGATTAACCCTGATAACTCAATCGTTCGCTACAGGAGCACAGGTGTGCCCATGGATCTGTTGTCGATTCCTGCAGCGGACATCACGCCAGCTGAACACCCTGGATGCGGCCTGTCTCGTGTTCGCGCACGCGATCAGCAACAGGCATGGGTGTGTCCAACAACGGCTGCGGGAGAATTTTCTTGATGCAGGGTTCGGCAGCCCGGGCACAGTCTATCAGGCCCATGCGCGGCTCCGGTTTGAAAGCGGTGAGCATCGGGCGCCCCCCCAGGACGGAGTGTCGGGAAAGCCACGAATATCAGAAAGCGTGTCGCCGCGTCTCACGCCCAGTACTTCGCCTTGTCCGGCAGCACCCACCGCACCCCGCCCCTCGCATCCTCCTTGTCGCCGCGATAGCGCGGAATCAGGTGGATGTGCAGGTGCGGCACGCTCTGGCCGCCGGCCTGGCCGTGGTTGATGCCGATGTTGTAGCCGTCGGGCTGGTGGTGGCGGTCGAGCACATCCTTGGCCTGCGCCAGCATTTTGAGCATCGCCAGATGCTCGGCCTCGGTGGCTTCGAACAGGGTGGCGAAGTGGCGGCGCGGAATGATGACGGTGTGGCCGAGCGAGACGGGAAAGCCGTCGCGGTAGGCCACTGCAAGTTCATGTTCGGCGACGATGCGGTGGGGATCGAGTATGCAGAATGGACAGGGCTTGCTTGCGGGTTCGGTCATGCCTTGAATATGCTCGTGTCGTTTTTCGTGAATCGTTGCAGTCCGGTCGCGCAGTCGCGAGCGGAGGTCGTTGCGTGGGTTCCTTTTCGACCCGAGTGTAACCGATGCGGCGGATAGCCGGCGCGTGCCATGACTGGACCCACGACCCGGGTCCAGTCTAGACAAGACAAGGGTTGACAGCCACGGCAGAAACCCATACAAATGAGAAACATTCTCATATCAGTCACCACTAATAAATGGCCTCGCCCGCGCATGCGTTCCCCCTCCACGGCCCCAGCCTGCGCGGCGCGCGCCGTCCCCGGGTGGCGATCGTCGGGCGCACCGACAGCGGCAAGCACAGCATTTTCCGCGCGGCGGCCAGCACCTCGACGCGCCACGAACGCCTGGCCGGCATCGGCCCCGCGTACGAGGAGTGCCAGGTCGAGGTTGGAATCGACCAGATTTCCCTGGTCGCACTGCCCGCCGTCGACGGCCTGCACGATCTGGATGCGGACGCGTGCGTGACGCTGAAGTATCTGCTGTGGGGCGACCGCTGGCCGGCGATCGCCGGGCACGAGGCGCATCAGCCGGCGAGCGCGTTCGTCGCCCCCGACGTGCTGCTGATGGTGATCGACGCCACGGCGCTGGAGCGCGATCTCGAACTCGCGCTGGAGCTGATGCAACTGGGCCGGCCGATGGTGTTCGCGCTCAACCGCATGGACGAGGCGCGCGGCCGGCGGCGCTTCATCAATGTGCGCGCGCTCTCCGCCCGGCTCGGCGCGCCGGTGGTGCCGACCGTGGCACACATGGGCATCGGCCTGGCCGACCTGTTCACCATCGTGGTGCGCACCGCGCGCGAGGCGAAACATGCCCACGCGCACCCGCCGGCGCAGCCGCCCAGCGCGCATATCGAGGCGCAATTGCGCCCCATTGCCGACATCGCCCGGCAGCCGGAGGTGGCGGCGGCGTTCGCGGTGCCCGAGTCCCTGCTGACGCAACAGCTCGCGGAGAACGACGGCTACTTCGCACAGGAATTGCGGGCGCACTTCCCCGACCACTACGCCGCCCTGCTCGCCGCGCGCGCCGCCGCCGATGCGGCCCTGCCGCGCCCGCTGGCGGAGGAAATCCACGCCGACCGCCATCACCGCGCCGCCCTGCTGGTGGAGGCGGTGACCCGCCCCGGACAGGAGGGCGAACAGCCGCGCTGGCAGCGCTGGGCGGACGATCTCTTCCTGCATCCGCGCTGGGGCTTCGCCGGCACGCTGGCGATCTTTGCGCTGGTGCTGTTCTTCGTATTCGAGGTGAGCGCGTTTCTCGATGCGCTCACCGTCGCACGCCTGATCGAATGGGCCGAGCCGTGGCAGCCGACCGACGTCGTGGGGGTCGTCGCGCGCGCCGTGCTGGAGGGCTTCATCGGGCTGGCCGGCATCGTCATCCCCTACATGATCCCGCTGGTGCTGCTGCTGGTGTGGCTGGAGGAGTCGGGAATCATGCACCGCGTGGCCTTCGTGGTCGATCGCGGCTTCCACCGGCTGGGGCTGCACGGCGGCGTCGCCCTGCCCTTCCTGATGGGACTGGGCTGCAACGTGCCGGCGCTGGCCGCCACCGCGGCCGTCACCCACGGCCGCGACCGCACCGTGGCTTCGCTGCTGATCACCTTCCTGCCGTGCTCGGCGCGCTCGGCCATCATCCTCGCGGTCGGCGGCAAATACCTCGGCGGCTTCGGCGTGTTCGCACTGTTCATGCTCGCCCCCGTCGTCGTCAGCCTGGTCGGCAAGCTGCTGAAGCGCCGCTATCCCGAGACCACGCCCGGCATGATCCAGGAGATCCCCGCCTACGCCGTGCCCAGCCTGCGCGCCCTGCTCTCCAACACCTGGGCGCGCAGCCGCGACATCGTCACCATCGTGCTGCCGCTCCTGGTAGCGGGCAGCGTAGTGCTGGCGCTGATGGGCCATGTCGGCATGGATGCCTGGATCAATTTCGCGCTGACGCCGGTGACCGGGTGGTGGCTGGGACTGCCGGTGGTGCTGGGGGTGCCGATCCTGTTCGGCGTGCTGCGCAAGGAACTGTCGCTGCTGATGGTGTTCCACGCGCTCGGCACCCAGGAACTGGCCGGCGTGCTCGACACCACGCAGATCGCCACTTTCCTGGTGTTCCTGACCTTCTACGTGCCCTGCGTGTCCACCTTCGCCATGATGCTGAAACTGCTCGGCCGGCGCGACGCGCTCTATTCGGTCGTGCTGTCCATCGGCGTGGCACTCGCCGTGGCGGCGGTGGTGCGCTGGCCGCTGGAACTGGCGGCGTGGGCGCTATGACGGTGAGGCCTAGCCCAGGATGGGCATCGCCAGCGTGCTGCCGGTGCGCTCGGCCGGCGCGGGCCAGCGGCTGGTGACGACCTTGGTGCGGGTATAGAACGCCACGCCCTCCATGCCGTGCATGTGGAGGTCGCCGAACAGCGAGGCCTTCCAGCCGCCGAAGGAGAAGAAGGCCATCGGCACCGGGATCGGCACGTTGACGCCGACCATGCCGACCTCGATCTCATTCTCGAAGCGGCGCGCCCAGTGGCCCGATCCGGTGAAAATCGCGGTGCCGTTGCCGTAGGGGTTGGCGTTGATCAGCTTCACCGCCGCGTCGAAGCTGTCGGCCCGCAGCACGATCAGCACCGGGCCGAAGATTTCCTCGCGGTAGATGTCCATTGCCGGCGTCACGCGGTCGAACAGCGTGGGCCCGACGAAGAAGCCGTTCTCGCAGCCCGGCACCCGGACGCCGCGGCCGTCGAGCACCAGCTCGGCGCCCTGGGCGACACCGCTGTCGATCAGCGACACGATGCGGTCGCGATGAGCCTCTGAAATCACCGGCCCCATGCCGACCTCCGCCGCGTCGCCGCGCCCGACCCTGATCTGCCCAGCTTTCTCCCTGAGCAGCGGCAACAAGCGATCGCCCGCCTCGCCCACCGCCACCACAGTGGAGATCGCCATGCAGCGTTCGCCGGCCGGGCCGTAGGCGGCGCCGACCAGCGCGTCGGCGGTGAAGTCCATGTCCGCATCGGGCATCACCACGGCGTGGTTCTTGGCGCCGCCCAGCGCCTGCACGCGCTTGCCGTGCCTCGCCGCGGTTTCGTAGATGTGCTTCGCCACAGGAGTGGAGCCGACGAAGGAGACCGCGCCGACGTCGGGATGATCGAGCAGCGTGTCCACGGCGTCCTTGTCGCCCGGCACCACATTGAAGACGCCGTCGGGCAGGCCCGCCTCCCTGAACAGCTCGGCCATGCGCAGGCTGCACGAGGGCACCTTTTCCGAGGGCTTGAGCACGAAGGTGTTACCGCAGGCGATGGCCACCGGCAACATCCACAGCGGCACCATGGCCGGGAAGTTGAACGGCGTGATGNNCAGCGAATGGCAGTCGACGCCGCGGCCGACGTCCTCCGCCTGCTCGCCCTTCAGCAGATGCGGCACGCCGCTGGCGAACTCGATCACCTCGATGCCGCGCTGCACCGAGCCGGCGGCGTCGGCCAGCGTCTTGCCATGCTCTTCCGAAGCCAGCTTCGAGAGTTCGTCGCGGTGCTGCTCCATCAGCTCGCGGAAGCGGGTGAGGATGCGCGCGCGCCGCAGCGGCGTGGTCTCGCGCCAGGCAGG
>DONB01000154.1 GCA_003510325.1 Thiobacillus sp.
CAAGGGCGGCGTCGGCAAGACCTTCGTCTCCGCCAACCTCGCTGCGGCGCTGGCCAAACGTGGCCACAAAGTGCTGGTGCTGGACGCCGACCTCGGACTGGCCAACCTCGACGTCGTGCTCAACCTGTACCCCAAGATCACGCTGCACGACGTCTTCACCGGCAAGGCCAAACTGGAAGACGCCATTCTGCAGGCGCCGGGCGGCTTTTCCGTGCTGCTGGCGGGTTCCGGCATGGTCGAGTATTCGCGCCTGACGCCCGAGGTGCGCGACGAATTCCTGCGCATCGTCAGCGGCCTGGTGCCGCATTACGACGTCGTGCTGCTGGATACCGGCGCAGGCATCTCGGATGTCGTGCTGTTCGCGGTTTCGCTGGCATCAGAAGTGCTGATGGTCGCCACGCCCGAACCGACCTCGCTGACCGATGCCTACGCCACGATCAAGGTTCTGGTGGGGCAGCAGCAGAGGCAGAACGTGCGCGTGCTCGTCAACCAGGCTGCCCGGACCGGCGCCGGCCAGGCCATCACCCATCAGCTGCAGCAGGTGCTCGACCGCTTCGTACCCGCCGAACCCGGCCGCCCCCTCCGCCTGGTCAGCATGGGCGAGATTCCCGTCGACCCCGAAGTGCGGCAGGCCGTGATGCGCCGCCAGCTGCTGATGCAGGCCACGCCCGACTGTCCGGCCGGCGTGGCCATTTCGCATCTCGCACGCAAACTGGAAGAGAGCGTCATTCCCAGACTGGCTTAATCGCCACGCCCACCGGATCGGGTTCCTGCCCTAGACCTGGTCGTACGCAGGTCCGGCCTTGACCAGCGCCATCACCTTGTCCGGCTCCATCCGCAGCAAGTTTCCGATTTCGCGGTAATCGTCGGGCAGTGCGGCATCGTCCCACCCCTGGGCGGAGTGCCGGGCCAGGTCGACCGCCAGCATCACATTGCGCACCCGGACCGTATGCGCCTGCGCAGGATCCATCAGGTTCATCAGCAGCGCCGGCAACTGCCACTCGGCGGTCAGCTGGCGCTGCAGCTCCAGGCCGGTGAAGCCCAGCACCTGTTTCTGCACATCCGCGCTGCGCAGCGTCTTGTCGGCCTCCTGCCGCTTGTGGATTTCGAGCATCTGCGCGGGATTGAAACACCACATCAGCATTTCCGCGACATGGGTCAGCAGCGTGGACACATGGACTTCCTCCGCATGCAGATCGTGCAGGCGCAGCGCCCAGTCGTATGCGTAATGCGCCGCGCGCTGGGCACGCCGCACCGTATGCAGCAGATGCACCAGGGCCTCGAGGTGGCCATGCAGCATCTGTTCGGAAATCGGCGTCGCGGGCACCTCGCGGAAAAAGGTGTCCAGCCCCATCATGAGCAGCGCCTCCTTCACGTCGACCAGCTCGTATGTCTGGTTGCGATGCTTGTGCGTCTGCATGTAGCGCAGCAGCTTGACCGTCATCAGCGGGTCATCGGTCACGACATGGGCGATGCTGCGGGCATCCAGCAGCGACTCGTCGGCGTGCAGGCGCTCAAGTTCGCGCGTGGTGCGCTTCAGCACGGGAATATCGGCCTGCCGCAGGAAAGCGAGCCAGGCGGCCAGGCTTTTGGGTTGCTGCGGCATCATTCCCCCATGAGAGTGTGGCGTGACGTCATTGCTGGCGTATTCGCGAGTTGAAACAGATACCTGATGAATCGGTGGATACGCCCCCAACTTGAGCCGCCGGGCAGCGGCGATCCTTCACTCGCAACTTAGCACTCGAAACGCGCCGCTGCGACCCGGATGCGGACAATCCGTCCCGGGTTGCGGGCGCCTGCCGCGCTGCCTTATTTTTTAAGCTGCGGCTGGTCCAGATAGCGGACGTCCTTCACCGACAGCGGCAGCGGGTTGATGTACTGATATCCCTTGCCCTGCCAGTAAACCAGTTCCGGGAAGCCCGCCGGCACCACGGTGATGAAGCCGTGCATGTCATCGGCGCTGTAGCCGGCCGCCTTCATGGCGTTGTTGCACATCTTGAACTGGACACCGTCCTGCGCCAACTCCGCCATCTTGTCGACGATGCCCTGGTATTTCTCGTAGTTCTCCTTGGCGAAGGCGCGCAACTCCGGCCCGTGCGTGACGACGACCACCTCGCCGCGGGTTTCCCGCCTGGTGTTCTTGACGAAGTTGTACAGGATGTTCAGCTTCTGCGGATCGTCATAATTGACGTCGAATACCGTCGGGGTCACCGGCATGGTGTGCATGTCGACCCTGGCGGTGCCATAGGGTGCCAGCGCTTCCGCCAGAACAGAAGATGCCGGGGCCAGAGCCAGGGCGGCGGCGATTGCCATGCCAGTCAGCTTTGCTTTCATGTTGCGTCTCCATTTTGGGGTATATGCGCTTTTGAAACCGCCCCCCACCCCTGGCCGGGGTGCAGTTCATGCCTGGCGCACCACCCGGGCAGAACGGTTTATTTCAGGTTATTGGATGAAAACAGCAGCACCTTGCCCGCCACGAAGCTGACGTTGACGGAGCGTGTTTCGTCGCCCCACAGGCAGTTGCGCACCCCCATCACATCGTCGCATTCATCGGGCGGACCGATCAGCCGGCTGACCTCGTCGTACTGCATGCCCACCGTGATCTTGCTGTAGTTCTCCAGCGTGAGCTTGCTGCAGCCCAGCATCGTCAGCAGCAGCCCCATCGTCACGACGCTACGGATTTTCATGCGCCTCTCCTGGACAGAATAGTAACGACAGGATACGGCAGACATCGCGCTCGCGCGCGTCAAAGCAGGCGGTCCAGCACGAACACGCCCATCATGCTGAAGGCCAGGGCGATTTTCAGCAGGGCGCCGAACAGCAGGCCCAGCGTTGCGCCCACGCCCGCCTGTGTCGCCTCCCGGGCTGAAGCGCGGCGGCTGAACTCGCCGATGACGGCACCGACGAACGGCCCCAGCACGATGCCCGGCAATCCGAAAAACAGCCCGGCCAGCGCCGCACCGGTCACCGCCCGCGGCGACGCCCCGAACCTTTTCGCGCCGAATGCCGCCGCCAGCAGATCCACGCCATAACTCAGCAACGCCAGCACGCCCAGTAGCGTGAGCGTGATCCAGCCGACGTAGGCAAAGTTCTCCGCCCACGCCAGCAGCAGCAGTCCGGCAAACACCAGAGGGATGCCGGGGACCGCCGGCAGGATCAGCCCGGCCAAGCCGAGCACGATCAGAAGCGCCGCCAGCAGCCACAACAGGATCTGAAAACCCGGATCGAACATGCGTCCTCCTGAAGTCTAGGCGACCCGATGACTCTCGTCTCATCCCTCCGCCCCGGGAATGGGGGCTTTTTCGTTTTGCACTACACTGAAGCGGATCGGATCGAAGGAGAGGCCATGTCCCCCCTCACGGCAACTCAACACAAGTCCGCTCTCGCCCTTTTTTTCACTGCGCTGGTGCTTCTGCTCCTGGCAGCGCCCCGGTCGTACGCCGCCAGCGCGGGCGAAATCGACCAGGAAGTCGACAAGGCCCTGGCTGCCTTCCATAAAATCGAAGGCGCCAAGGCTTTTCTCGGCATTGCCAAGGGCGTTCTGGTGTTTCCCAAGGTCTACAAGGCAGGCATCGGCATCGGCGGCGAATACGGCGAAGGCGCGCTGCGTCTAGACGGCAAAACCGTCGATTACTACAGTACCGCGGCGGGCTCTTTCGGCTTTCAGCTGGGTGCGCAAGCCAAAAGCATCGTCGTCCTGTTCACCAACGAATCCGCCCTGCAGAAATTCCGCGCCAGCGAAGGCTGGAAAGTGGGCGTCGACGGCTCCGTCGCCCTGGTGGACATCGGTGCCGGCAAGGCGGTCGACACCACCAACATCAAGGACCCGGTCATCGGTTTCATCTTCGGCCAGAAAGGCTTGATGTACAACCTCACGCTGGAAGGTGCGAAGTTCAGCAGACTGGACAAGAGGTAGCCGCACGTCCGCAGCCCGGGCTGAGCCCGCACGGGACTGACACTTCCCAAGGACAGGCCTGCGCTGTTCAGCGTCCGTATTGCTGCTGCATGCGCCTCATCGTTTCCGGATCCATCTTGAACGCGCCGCCGGGGCCCATGCCCGGCATCCCCGACATCGTCACCGCGCCGTGCTTCTGGCCGGGCTTGCAAGGGCCAAGCCATTTCCCGGTCATGGTCGACGACAGGATCTGCATGCCGTGCATCGGTGGATCGAAGCGCGTGGTGTTTTCCATCCGGTATTCGGTCGCCAGGTTGCCCGTGATCACCGTGCGGCCCGTGGCGGTATGGCCGTCCATCGCGCACACCGAATCGATCGTCACCCGGTTGCCGGTACGCTTCGTCTCCATTTTCGAACAGCGCCTGCGCACGTCGCGCGGATCGGCGGTCATGTCGTCCCGGCCCTGCTCGATGCACATCTGCATCGTCATCGGCCCGGGCATGCCCTGACCGCCGGCAGCGGTTTCGGTCCTGATTTCCCACAGCCCCGATTTGCGCATCGGCGCGTCGGCTGCCCAGGCAGCGGAGGCAAGCAGCACGGCGGTCAGGCCGGCGAGCGGAAGAAAGAAAGTATGCTGCGTTCGCATGATGGCATCCTCGGGTTAGGTTCAATTATGGAAACGGATTGTCCTTCGATTCACCTGGGCCTGCGCCTGAGCAGCTCGCGCAAGGCCTGCTCGCCCAGGGGCTTGTCGTTCGGGTCGATCTTCAGGCTGGCGCGCAGATCGCGGCCGAATTCCGGATCGTAACGCCAGTGGATCAGCGCCACCGCCAGCAGGGTAATCGCCGCGCCGACGACGGCCAGCGCCATGTCCTTCTGCGCATCCCAGACATCGCCCTGCGCCCCCAGGAAGGCCAGGCCCGCCGAAGGATCGACGCGGGCAGCCACCCGCCATTCGATGACCTCGTACGCTGCCGAGAAGGCCAGCACCAGCTCCAGCGGAAACCAGTATGACCAGACGCCGCGCGCCTTCGCCACCCGCATGAAAATCTCGCGTAGCGGATAGGCCAGCAGCAGGCCGAAACAGAAATGCACCAGGCGGTCGTACATGTTGCGCCCGGAGCCGAACCAGTGCTGCAGCGTCGTGCCGAACGGCACTTCGGCATAGGTGTAATGCGACCCCACCACATGCAGCATCATGAAGAGGGTCATCAGTGTGTAGGACAGATTGGACAGCCTGAAGTAGCGCCCGGCCAGCACGATCACCGGCACGAAGACGAACACCAGATAGTTTTCCAGCAGCCAGTCGTCCGGGTATCGGGGCTCGATCGCCGCCCACACCCAGACAGCCGCAAACACGGCCAGCAGCAAGGCATGGTAGCGACTCATGCGCCGCACCCGAACGAGAACGAAAACCGGCGCATCTCAAAATCCGCCGAGGTAGGCGTAGCCGTCGTTCTGCAGCTTGACCAGCCGGGTGTAGCCGTCGTGCACGATCGTCACGCCGGGCAGCACGTCGGCAGGCGTCCAGCCCTTCGCCCGCATCACGCTGTGGCAGATTTCCACGCTCACGCCCAGGTTCAGCAGGTCCTGCGTGATCTTGGCATTGAGATTGACCGCGAAGGGATCGTCGACGGCCTTCTGGTAAGTGGAATCGATCAGCAGAAACTGCGCGGCGTCGCCATGCAGCACCAGGTGCATGTCGAGCTGCACCGGCGCCACGCCCTGCTTGCCGTATGCCTCGATCAGGCCGCGTGCGTAATACAGCCCCTTGCTGATGCCTGCCGCAATCGCGGTGGAATGGATGTCATAGACCACCTTGTACTGTGCACGCGGATCGACCTTCACCATCTCACGCGCCGCCGGCGCCTCCGCCGCCAGCGAGGGCCCGGCCAGTCCCAGAACGCAGCCGATCGCACACAGAATCCGGATGAAGCGCATGAAGGTTCTCCTCAACAGGTTGAGGACGGGGGTGTCGACCGACACCCTGCAAGGCTCGCATGGCCCGTCCGCATACGACATGCCATCCGCCTCGCCAACGAGCCTGCCTCAATCCTGCCACAAAAAAACGGGGACGGTTGCCCGCCCCCGTCGATCGGAGATCGCCCGCCGCTCAGGCGTGATGGCGATGGTGATGACCGCGATGGCGGCCGGTCATTGCCTCGGCGTCGAACACCTTCTTCTGCTCCTCCGTCAGCTGGGCGTAGAAGGCCTTGATCGCCTCGGCACGCTCGGCCATTCTGGTGCTGCGCGCCTCCGCCATCGCCTGCATCCTGTCCACGCGCTCAGGCGTGCTCAGCATGGCGAACTCGGCGCGCATCGCCGGCCGGTCCCCGCCCGTGCGATTCATGCCGGGCTGGCCGGCGCTGGCAAAGGCATTCCAGGCCGCTTCCTGCTCGGGTGCCAGCTTCAGCTTGTCCTTCAGCGCGGCCAGGTGCGCAGCGCGGCGCTCGCCCCTGGCGTCGGCATTCTGCCCGTGGCGGGCCTCGCAGCCGGGCTTGCCTGCGGCATCCCGTTCGGGCATCGCAAACGTCGAGGCCGCCAGAATGCCGCTGCCCGCGATCAGGCCAACCAGCAGGGCCCGTTGGGTAAAAACACCTTGATTCGATTTCATGGCTTGCTCCTTCAGAGACGTTGTCGAAATAGCCGGCACCAGACGGCACGGCATGCGACGTATTCTGGGCGGCCGGTGTAACCCCGGGATGTCGGGCGCGCGCGGCGATGTAACCGTCCGTATCCGTTTGTAACCCGCAGCCCGCCGAAGCGTACGGGGCGGCCAGGCGCAGAATGCGCCCGGATCGGGTATCGTCCGGGTTCAGCCATTGAAAGGAGCCCCGGATTGAAACCGAACTATCAGTACGAGAAGCGACAGCGCGAAATGGAAAAAAAGAAGAAGAAGGCCGAGAAGGAACAGAAAAAGGCGGCGGCGGCCGAAGCGCCCCCGGCCGAAACCACACTGCCAGCGGACACCCCCGCTCCGCCGGCAGACGAGTGAAAAAGGGTCATCTCAGGATGACCCTTTTTCATTTCAGGCAAAGTGCGACGCCCCCTCGATAACAGGGCGGTGTGTTACGCGGCCGATCCCCTGACGAACACGGCTGCAACGGTTTCGTCGAGGCCAGTCTGGCGCGATTCGGCCAGTTCATGGACCTGCCTCTCCCGCTCGCCATCCAGCTTGACGGCAAAGGCAACCAGGCCCTGCGCCTGTCCCCGCTTGCGCTGATCGCGCCGGCCCGAGCGGTCCGGCGTGCCCACCCGACAAATCCTGTCTCCGTTACAAGACAGAAATTGGCTTTTTTTTACAACGGCTTGCGGGTGCATCCCGTTTTCCTGTCGCCAGCAGGCGACGAAACGCAGGTCGCCCCCCGCCCGACACCGGAATCAAGCTATTGAAAAACAAGGAAATTGTGTTCTGGCACGCCCCGTGCTGAAGAGGCATTGGCTTGTCGACGTGCAAGCCTTTCTCCCAACCTCTCGGCACAAAGGAGTATCGAACATGATGCAGAAAACCCAAGCGATCCATACCCGACTCGTGACCGCCCTCATGGCCGGAGCAGCCAGCATCGGCTTCGCCACGGCCGCCACCGCGGCGGGCGTCGGCGTCGGGGTCAATGCCGGCGCGGGCGCCCAGGCGGGCGGTGCGGCGGGTGCGCAGATGAGCACCTCGGGCAGCGCCAACAGCAACGCGCAGTGGCAAGGCGGCGCCACCCAGGGCGGAGACCGCGCCGCGGAGCGCATGAACGCCAAAGGCGCCGACGTGACGCAGCCGACCGACGCCGAACTCGAGGCCGCCGGCAAGGCGAAGGTCAAGGGCGCACGCTGAGCGCGTCTCGTGACCCTGGCACAGCAAGGCGTGCGGGGCCGCGAACGCAACCTGCCTTTGCCGCAGCGGGGCCCGGGTCCCGCTCGTGCGACCGGGCTCCGAGCGCCGTCGCGGCTTCGGAACGCTCACGGGATTTTGTAGGGCAGTTCAGCCTCGCTCCCTTGGTTTTCAGGAGACTCGTTCATGGCACGCAGCCCACATTTTTTCAGTTTCGTACACACCCTCAGGCATATCTTCAGCCATATCGGCGTCACGCTGCTCGCAGTCGGCGTCGCCTTTTCCCTGCCCATGCTGGCGCAGTTCATCCTGTTCACCTGGTGGCCGATGGTGGAAGACGACTCACAACTGCTGCTGATCAACGAAATCATTTTCGCCGCCGTGCTGGTGCTGCTGTTCAACCTGTTCCTCGGCGCACGGCAGGGACGCTTGAGCCACCGGATGAACCGCCTGGTCTCGCTGGTGCACGTGCGCGAGGAAAGCAGCTGGCTCTCGCGCTGGTCCGACCGCAAGCTGCTCGACCGCATCACCGGCACCCGCGACGTCTCGGTGATGTCGGTCACGGGTTACGACACCTTCGTGTCGCAGCGGCGCAAGCTGAAGAACGTGATCGACCACAGCTACGAATTGCAGGTCATGCTGATGAACCCCTACGGCACAGGCGCCCTGCGGCGCCTGCAATCGCTGGGCGATCCGGCTCCGCTGCTCGAAACCTACTGCCAGGAAACCGCGGCCTCGATCGAGCGGCTGGCTGCGCTGGCAGCCGCAGGCAAGCAGGTCACGCTCAAGTTCTACGAGGATCCGCCCTTCTGGAACCTGATCGTCACCGGCGAATACGTGTGGGTGCAGTATTGCCACGACGGACACGAACTGAAGAACCAGCCGGAATACGTCTTCGCGCTCCTGCGGGACAAGCCGACCCAGGGCCTGTTCTCGGCGTTCTACGTGCACTTCCTCAACCACTGGAGCGATCCGCGGCATCCGGAGTACGACTTCGCCAGCCGCCAGCTGATTTACCGCAACGACAAGGGCAACGAAGTGAAGCGGCGGCCTTTCCCGCCGCCGCAGGCGTGCAGCGAGCGCCTCGAACCCATCAGGCTGGCGAGCTGACGTTTGCTATGGTGGACTCAAGGCGTTTTGTCGTCCGTGATATCGATGACTCGGACAGGCCTACGGAACCGCCCGCTCCAGCGCAGGGGGCCGGAATTTTTCCCGGCGGGGCATCCGCCCCGTCATTCTTGAAGGAGAGATCGACATGAACAGAAACATTTTCCCGAACGGCCGGAAACTTCCCGCACCCAGTGTGCACGGCCCCGATGCGGGCCTCGCGGAAGCCGACGTCCTGCCCCGCAGAATCGTTCTGCGCGGCGCGCTGGCGGCCGGGTTCGGTCTGCTGCTCCCGACCGCGCTGATGGGCTGCGATTCGAAGCCGGGGTCGAACACTGCCGGCTCCGACACCCCCCCGCCCACCTCCGGTCCGGAATCGGTCGAATCGGCCCCGATGCCCGACACGGCCGCCGCGCCGGCGGAGCCGGCAAAAGCCTCGCAGGCAAGCGTGCAATACCAGGCCGAACCGAAGGGCACCCAGAAGTGTGCCAACTGCATCCACTTCATCGCCGAGTCGAACACCTGCAAGCTGGTCGAAGGCACCATCAGTCCCGAGGGATGGTGCACCATCTGGACCGGGCAGACCTGAGCCCCGACAGACGGATCGCGACAGTCTCCGGCCTCACTTGGCGGGACGCCTTTTTTCAAGCGCTTGACGGGCCCGGAGGGTGAGGTGGACCGTGCCGCATCCCACCGTGAACGGCGCCCGGGACGCAGCGCAATCGATAGCGTGCGACCGCGCGACGTGGACGCGAGACCCCGCTGCACGAACACGCCGACGGGGACTGCCATCGCTGCCCCTTCATGACCCTGCCCCGCCCATGCTGCCGGCCTGAGAACGCATCATGAAACCTTCCTGGAAAGACAGCATCCACCATCAGCGCGAGGAACTGGCGCGCATGCTGCGGCAGCCGCTGGGGCAACTGGCCGAGCGGATCGCGCCGGCGTGGGGCGATTGCGTCGCGATGGATAGCGTTCTCGCGGAGCACTTCTCCGGCATTCCGCATTGCTCGATCCTCTACTGCGTCGGCATGGACGGTATACAGATCTGCAACAACGTCGGCCCGACAGGAGTCGTGCCAGGGTATTTCGGCAGCGACCGCTCACAGCGGCCGTACATGCACGAAGCAGTGCCGATCTGGGGGTTTCTGCTCTCGGATGCCTACATCGGCCAGAATGAGCACCGGCCTTCTCTCACCGCGCTCCAGGTGGTATGCCGGGATGACCTGGCCGTGGGCTATCTCGGTGCCAACTTCGACGTGCGCAATCTGCCGGTGACGTCCGAGCTCTACGAAGAGCCTGGCAATTGGCGCCAGGTGAAGGGCGATCCGGCGATCCGCAGCACGGTGTTTCTGCAAAGCCGCGTGGAAAGCTCGATGGACCGCAATCTGGAGCAGGCGCTGTCCATCCTGGAAGAACTGCGGATGGATCGCGGCGTGTTTCAATGCCAGATCAGTTTTTCCAAAAGTCTGGCCACGATCTGGACGCTGGACGATCCCTTGCGCTACCGCATCCTGGACAACGAGGCCCTGAGCGATCCCGACATCTGCCTGGTCTATCCGCCGCGGGCCTACCCGACCGATGCCGCGGTCGCGCCCAACGACATCGGCCGCATCCTGAACACCCTGCAGGCCTTGCGGCTGACCGATCCGACGATTTATCTACGCTTGGCTTCGATCAATATTTTCAACGGCATGGTAAGCGCGACCTTTTCCTGCGATGGATCACACTACATGCCACACGGCGAGTTCCTGGCGAAGGACACGTCCTTCTGGTTCGGTCCCGGCGAGTAGGGGCGTGGCAATCAGCGGCACGCCGGCGCAAGCCGATCATCTCATCAGTCTGGCCAGCGCCTGCCCGGGGTCCCCGGCCACCCGCTCGCCGTCGTCGTACAGGCTCACCACGGCGAGCGGGCCGCCGCCGAGCGCGCGCGCCGCGATGTCGTCCGGGATGATGACCGCGCGCCCTAGCTGCCTGCGCGTCGGCCAGTCGACCTGGCCGTAGGCGTGATACAGGAGTTCGGCGCAGCTGAGCCGGTCACGGGTTTCCACATCGAAATTGAAATCGTAGCGCTTGCCCACCTGGCGCAGCGCCTGGAGGATCGCCTCGGCCTTCTCCGCCGGTTCCGAATTGCCGTGGCGTAGCACGGCAACGTCGTCGACATTGAGAAACTGGCCCAGCGGATTCAGCTCGACGCCCGAACGCAAGGCCTCGACCACCTGCCGGCCGGCGCGAATCGTCTCCTGGTGCGGCCGCACCACCGGGTCGTCCCAGATTCCCAGCGCCTGCAGTTCCGCTTCCGTGCCGACCCACATCGCAGCGTGTCCCCAGCGGCCGGGGATGAAGGAATTGGTNNGGTCCGCCGCCACCTCGTCGCGGCCATGGAGCTTGCCGCGCCGGCTCTCCACCAGCCCCACCGTGTTGCCGAAGACCATGCTGGTCAGGTTCAGCCCCTCGTCCTTGAGCCGCAGCACCACCTCGACGCTGAAGGGGACGTAGAACCCGATCTTGTGCCCCAGATAAGCCAGCGGCGAGAAACGCCGGGTCATGCTGTAGGACGGGCTCTGGGTGATGAGCTGGTCGAGGAACAGCAGGTGCCGGTCGTACGCCAGCTGATCGCGCACGCGCTCGATCCCGTCCTCGTACCAGGCCATGCCGCGCCGCACCCGGTTGCGGATTTCCTCGGAGGCGAACGCCATCGACACCCGGTTGAGCTCGCCGTAGTCGATGCCGTAGCCCACGTCCTTGTTGTTGAGCAGCATCCGCAGCCGCGGCTCTTCCTGGTAGAGCGACATGGCGAGCAGATAGTTGTCGTAGAGCACCAGCGCGGCGGACAGCGAGATCATGATGCCCTTGAGCCGCTGCGCCGGCGTCATGTCCCCAGCCGGCCCGTTCGCGTCGAGCCAGCACTCGTGCGCCTCGGCGACCCGATAAAGCTGCCTGCGCAGGGCAAGATGCTCCGCCAGACCCGCGTTCAGTTCGGCCAGGTCCCTGCCCGCGATCGGCTCGCGCCGGTCCATCGTCGCCTTGATCCGCTCGACCAGCCGCAGCGTCTCGGCCCGGTAGACCAGCGCCGCTTCCACCATGACCTGGTAATCCTCGATCTCGCGATCCAGCACCGCCGTCCGCGCCGGTTCGCTCGCCTGCCCGTGCACCGCTGCTGCATGCTCGCGGCAGTCGCGCCGGGCGCCCATATGGTCGAGGCTCCCCGGCAGCTGCGTCACCACGGCGCGCGCGGTCGTCTCGGCCACCGGCTGCGTGACGCTGCAGCCGGCGAGCATCGCCAGCGGCAGCAGCAGGACGGCAAGACGGAAACGCGTGCGTGTCATGCGGGTTCGACAGGCGAAAGAGCGGCGGCCAGAGGGTGCCCGGGACCGGAGCGGATCAGCGACCGTCCGGTTGCCGTTTCCCCGCCGCCGTCACTGATAGGTCTGCCCGGCATGCCTGATCCAGCCGGCAGGATGGCGGCCCTGCGGATCGTGGTGAGTCCAGTGGATCACGCCGCCTTTCGGATTCCATTCGTACTCGCCGTAAAAGGCGACCGTGTCGCCCGCGCGCAGCGCGTCGATGCGCGGCGCCAGATCGATGTTGTGCGAAACCAGCAGCGTCCGCCCCGACTCCAGGCGCACGATGAAACGCTGATGCCGGCTGCCGTTGGTGTCATCCGACAGCGTCTTCACTACCGTTCCCTGCCCTTCGACCTGCTGGTCGCTCAAGCGGTTGGCGAACGCCTGTTCGATGACGGCATCGCTNNGGGGACGAAGGCGAACGTGGCGGCGACGGCGAGCGCGGCGAGCAGCAGGAGTTTGTTCATTCCGTATCGGATCGGGTTTGGGCGGGACGGGCAGTCAGCTGCCGATCATACCGAAAGGCATTGCGGGATGAATCCCCGGCGCGCACGGCCCGCCTCAGGCCCTGGAGGGCGGCAGGCTGACGAAGACCGCGCCGCCCTCTTTCTTGTCCACCACCAGTGCGCCTTTCTTGTGCGCATCGTCGAGGATTTTTCCGAATGCGCCGTAGCCGTATTCCGACTCGCTGAAGCCGGGACGGATCCGCTTGATGGTGCTCTTGATCAGCGACGCCGAAATGGAGCCTTCGCCCCCGCGCTCCGCCACCAGCTGGTCCACCGTGCCGACCACCAGCTCGATCGCCTGGTTCTTCTTGTCCTCGGCGCTCGGCTCGGCCTTGGCCGCGNNGGGCGCGTCGCCGGGTCGGGCTCGCCGGCTTGGCCGCGCCGCCGTTTGCGTCCTTGCCCGCCGCCTCCTTGACGGGCTGGGCCGCCGCCTGCTTCCTCGCGGGAGCCCTGGGCGGCGCCTTGGCCGGCGCAGCCTTGATGTGCACCAGGTCTTCGTAAAAGATGAATTCGTCGCAGTTGCCGATCAGCAGCGACGAGGCCGAGCCGCGCACGCCGATGCCGATCACGCTCTTGCCGTTTTCCTTCAGCTTGGAAATCAGCGGCGAAAAATCCGAATCCCCGCTGAGGATCACGAAGGTGTCGATGTGCGTCTTGGTGTAGCAGAGGTCGAGCGCATCCACCACCATGCGGATGTCCGCCGAATTCTTGCCCGACTGCCGCACATGCGGAATCTCGATCAGCTCGAACGCCGCCTCGTGCATGTCCCGCTTGTATTCCTTGTAGCGGTCCCAGTCGCAATAGGCCTTCTTCACCACGATGCTGCCCTTGAGCAGCATGCGTTCAAGAACCGGGCGGATCTTGAAATCCGGGTAGTTGCCCTCTTTCAGGCCGATGGCCACGTTTTCGAAATCGCAAAACACGGCAATGTTGTGCGTGTCGGGTGTAGCCATGGTCATTCCCCCCTGAGGTTTACTTTAACGTGCGGTGCGGCATCATGCGGCGTCCGGATGAACGCATTGCGGTCGAATCCCAGCGCCGCGGCCCGTGTCAGCAGGCGCTCCAGCGTCGCCGCGTCGAGTGTCGTCTGCCGCGCCAGGATCCAGGCATAGTTGCGGCCCGGTTCGCCGACCAACACCCAGCGGTAATCCGGATCGAGTTCCAGAATCCAGTAGTCGCCGTAAAAGGGGCGGAAGAAACTCACCCGCAGCTTCGCGCCCTCGCTGCCTTCCACCTGCCTGGCGATCCCGTCGGCCTGCTCGATGCTGCCGTCGGCGGTGCGGCATCGATTCACCACCGACACGGTTTCGCCCTCCGCACGATACACCGCCCGCGTATCCGACACGCACATCGACTGAAACCGGTTCGGTAGCCGGGCAATCTCGTACCAGGTGCCGGTGTAGCGGCCCAGATCGACGGAACGGACCGTCGGAAGGGGCGGATGTGGAGTTGTGCAGGCTGACAGCAGGGCTGCGGCAAACAGGATAACGAGGTGGCGGGCGGATTGCATCATCGAACCAGCGGGGACTTGGCTGCCCCATTTTGCACCAGCCCCCTCCCGGGATGATCGGCCGGGCTGTCTGCCGCCTGCATGCCCAGCTTCTTGCCGAGGGATTGCCGCAGCGCTGCGTTCGCCCGTTCCCTCAGGCTTTCCAGCCGGGAAAGGATGATGTCCAGCCGGTGTGGGGTAATCCGGCTGATGTCTTCTACGACGAGCATATGCTGTCCGGCAAAGGCATTGGCGTAAAGCGTCTTCAGCGCACGCGACAGCTGCCTGGGCTGGGCCCAGTCCTGCGCGTCGAAGCTTTCGCAGTAGAACTCGTAGCACACCAGCGGCCTGCCATAGCTGAGGCGGCATCCCGAACCCGGCACATACCAGCCCGCATCCGCACGATAGCCGTCAGCCACGGGGCCCAGCACGAATCGCAGGAAATCGCTGTCCATGCTTTCCCGGCACATCGCTTCCTTGCAGCAGACGCTCGCACAGCGGGCGCAAGGATTGTCGTCCTGCAACGCCGCCAGGCTTTGCAGGATGGATTCCACCTCGATATGGCTGTCCCGGATCCGGCACAGCCGTTCGCTGAATACCCTGCCCTCCGGATTCGGCGTCGTCGCATCGGCCTGTGTTCGGGTCATCGCATGCACCTGCCCTTTCGGCATCGGTTCCCGTCGACATGTCGGGATTCCCGCACTCCGGAAAATAATTCAACGCCTGCCGGCGCCGCCTGATGTCCCGGGAGGCCTGCACAACGCAGCTGCCCACTTTTTTCGCCGGCTGGTGGATTCATGTTATTCAATTTATGGGGCCCATGCCGATTACACAAGGGTAACCGTCACCTTCAACATCCCAGAGACCGCCGCAGCATGACAGAGATATCGCCCCGAGGCTTGCTCCGCCGCTGGCTTGTCCAGGGCGTCGCCGCCAGCGACTCGAAGGACCTGCGCCTGAAAAAAGCGGTGATGACCTTCGTCTCCAGCAGCATTGCCTTTCTTGCCATCTTCTGGGGCGGCCTCTACCTGTACAGCGGCTATCCCCTGTCGGGCGCCATCCCGCTCAGCTATACCGTCATTTCCCTCAGCAGCACCCTGCACTTTTTCAGGACCAAGCACTTCGGCTTCTTCTGCTTCAGCCAACAGCTCCTGATCCTGCTGCTCCCCTTCCTGCTGATGTGGAGCCTGGGCGGGTTCGCCAACGGCAGCGTGGTGATGATCTGGGCCGTTTTCGCGCCGCTGGCCGCGCTGTTCTTCATCGACCTGAAGGCGGCGACCCGCTGGATGCTGGCCTTCATTGCGCTGCTTCTGCTCTCCGCAGCCCTGGACGCGACCTTTGCCGCCCATGCGCGCCCGATGCCGCCCGGGCTCAACACCTTCTACTTCCTGATGAATACCGGCTGCGGCTTCATCCTGATCGGAATGATGCTGTATTACTTCGTCAAGGATCGCGAAACCGCCTACCTGAAACTGCAGAAAAGCGAGACGCACATCCGCCGGATGATGCTGACCGATCCGCTGACCGGGGTGGCCAACCGCCGCCACCTGGACGAAAGGCTGTCGATCGAGCTGGCCCGCCAGGCGCGCTACCATCAGCCCCTGTCGGTCGTCATGGCCGACATCGACTGGTTCAAGCGCGTGAACGATCTGTACGGGCATGCGATGGGCGACACCGTGCTCAAGGCCTTTGCCGCCCGCCTCAAGGAGACGCTCCGCGCCACCGATTTCATGGCACGCTACGGCGGCGAGGAATTCGTGCTGCTGCTCCCCGACACCGGCAGCGAGGAGGCGGGCGCCCTGGCAGAACGTCTGCGCGAAGCGACCCGGGGCATCCGCTTCGACGACGCCGACCTGACCCTGACGGCGAGCTTCGGCGTGACCACCGCCCGCCCGGGCGAAAGCATGCCCGAAGTGCTGTCGCGTGCAGACGAGGCCATGTACCTGTCCAAGTCCGGGGGCAGGGACCGCGTNNGTCACCCTGCTTCTGGAATGAAGGCCGGCGGACCCGGATGGCGATCGAGCTGATAAGCTCCAGCCGACAAAGACATAACAAATTTTCGAGGAGCCCTGCATGGGCAAGGAAACCTTTCTCGCACGACAGCCCATCGTCGATGCCGAACATGGCCTGTTCGCCTACGAACTCCTGTTCCGGCAATCCATGGCCGCCGTCTCGGCCCAGATCAGCAGCCAGCTGCAGGCCGGCGTCGAGGTCATCAGCAACACCTTGTGCCTCGGTCCCGAGTGGCTGCTGCAAGGCAAGCTCGCCTTCATCAACCTGGACGAAGCCACCCTGATGAGCGACTTCGTCAGCCTGCTCCCGCCCCGTCACGTCGTCTACGAGATCCTCGAGACCGTCCCNNGGGGCTACCGCTTCGCGCTGGACGACTTCGTCTGCCTCGACGAATACCGCCCGCTGCTGCCGATGGTCGATTTCGTGAAGCTCGACGTGCTCGAGCAGCATCCCGAAAAAACCGTGGAAATCATCGAACACATCCGGCTCAACTTCAGCGGCCAGTTCATCGCCGAAAAGGTCGAAACCCGCGAGATGTTCGAGCTCTGCCGCAACAGCGGCATCCAGTATTTCCAGGGCTACTATTTCGCCCGCCCGGAAAACCTCGCCAGCAAGACCATCCAGCCGGGCCAGCTGGCGGTGCTCGAACTGATGAACAAGGTTCGCACCTGCGAAGATCTGGGCGAGATCGAAGAGCCGCTGCGCCGCAACGCGGCGCTCACCCTGCGCCTGCTGCGCTACGCCAACTCCGCCGCATCGGGGCTCCGGCAGCAGGTGCACACCGTGCGCCAGGCCCTGGCCCTGATCGGGCTGCAGACGCTGTATCGCTGGCTGGCGCTGCTCCTCGTCACCGCCAACGCAACGCCGACCAACGCCCTGGCGGCACGGACCGCCGTCACGCGCGGACGCATCTGCGAACTGCTCGGGCAGTTCAGGCTCAGCCGACAGGCCCAGGACGAACTGTTCATCACCGGGCTGTTTTCCCTCGCCGAACCCTTGATGGAAATCCCGCTCGCCCGTCTGCTCGAACAGTTGCCGATGCCCGAGCCCATCGTTCAGGCCCTGGTCGACCATAGCGGTCCCTACGCGCCCTTCCTCAAACTCGCCGAGGCGTCGGAGCGCAGCGACTTCGAGCAGATCGCCCGCTACGCCGACGACATCGCATCCACCCCGGAAGAGGTCAACCTCGCCCAGTTGCAATCGCTGGCCTGGACCGAGGAGCTGGCAGGCGAGATGACCTCGACGGCTGCCTAGCCGGTAGCGCCTGCTCCACGCACTCCAATAAAATGGCGCAGTTTCCTGCGCCATTTTTCATATCGGCCCGCCTATCCGGCGTGTCCGTTCCCCGGAAGCCAACGTGGCGCAGTCCGTTCCGTCTGACCGCTTGCCTGCGCGAGAGCGTGTCAGTACTGATCGGCCAGCCACCCATCCAGGAGCGCACAGGCGTCCTTCCTGGGCACCGTCGAGTCCTTGCCCTGCAGGGGCGTGTAGCAGAGATACTGATTGCCTTCGCTGTCGCTCAGGTTGCGCAGCGGCAACTCGCCCACGGTTTCGTAGCCCCGCGCATCCATCATGATGAACTGGTAGTCGTCGCCCACGCTGACTTCCAGCCTGCCGCCGTTGCCCTCGCCGTATTTTTCCCACCAGGTCTCGGGGTTGGCGCCTTCGTAGTGAGGCGTCTCTCCCAGCGCGCTGCTTTGATGCCAGGCCACGATGGTCGGATCCTTCATCTGGTTTTCCTTCGCGGCGTCTTTCGCCAGCAGGCTGGCGGCCTGGAAGCCGTGGTCCGAGCCACGGTAATCGATGTGTACGTTTCTCATGATTGGGTCCTCTTGAGTCGTCCGGAATGAGCCGAAAAGAACGCGAGCAGGCTCATGACTTACTCTTTGTAGGCCAATCTCCGGCATACACAATCGGGTATTTCGCATGCGTCGTCCCATCGCACACGCCGGGGGCGGGGGGCGTCGAGGAACTGCTTAGTCCATCGGGTTGTCTAGTGGTTCAGGGCAGCGTTCATCGCCACGCCGGCATCGCATTCTGCAGGAGTCCAGACATGCCTGTTTCCTCTCCACTTGCTCAGCACGTTGCGCCACGAGACCGTCGCGACCGGATTGCGTGGGGGTTCGTCCAATTCATGCGCATCTTCGCTGACGCCTTTTTTGCGCGCCGATATGGCCATCGTGCGGTGGTGCTCGAAACCATCGCTGCGGTGCCGGGCATGGTGGGCGGAACGCTGCAGCATTTGCGCGCGCTACGCCGGATGGAAAGCGATCATGGCTGGATTCATGCGCTGCTGGACGAAGCCGAGAATGAACGCATGCACCTGATGACCTTCATTCATATTGCCCGGCCGACACGGCTGGAGCGTGTGCTGGTGGTGCTCGCCCAGGGCGCCTTCTTCAACTTCTTCTTTCTGCTGTATCTGATCTCACCCAAAACCGCGCATCGGGTTACGGGCTACCTCGAGGAGGAAGCCGTCCAGAGCTACACCGAGTATCTCGCGCGGGTGGACACGGGCGCCTGCTCCAACGTCCCGGCCCCCAGGATCGCCATCGATTACTGGAAGCTCATGCCCGACGCCCGACTCCGCGATGTCATCCTGGCCGTCCGCGCAGACGAGGCCCGTCACCGCGACGTCAACCACGCATTTGCAGACACGCTGTCGCCGGCCTGAGACAGGCTCGCACCGTATCGCGTAGAACGGACCATTCATGGCCCGGCCCGCCTGCGATAACCCGCCCCGGGTTCGATCAATACTTGAGCTTCATCTTCGACAACTCCTCCTTCGTCACGCCGGGCATGTCGCCCTTCTTGTCCCAGCGCTTGTGGGTCCACGCCTCTTCGCCGACCCACGCCTTGAAAAGCTCGAAGTTCTTCTTCCGTTCGTCATCCGTCGCGCCGAGATACTGATACATGTTGCCCGGCTTGCCGTCCTTGGTGTTCTTGCCGTCGTCGAGCCGGCGCATGATCGCTCCGGTGTCCGGCCAGCCCACAAAAATGATCAGGTCCGCATAGGTATCCATGCGCGGCCCCTTCACCATCTTCTTGTACTTGTCGGTGTTCTCCAGAAACTCGCCGAGGTAAGGCGACTTCGCGCCGTGGCACGCCGAGCACTTGGCTTCCCACAGCGGGCGAATGTCCTTGCGATAGGTGACGTCGGACGCCAGCGCCGAGCCTGCCAGCGCCAGACCGATGAGTGATGGAACGAGTGCCTTGAGCATGACTTCCTCCTGAGGGACGACAAAAAACCGGATGAGCCCGGGTGAGCCGTGTGCAGATTACAACGAAATATTGCCGCTCGCCTGCCCGAGGGCCCCGGGACAAACCCGCCACCGGAACAACCACTTCAACAACAAAGCCTTACTGTATTCTCTCCGGCTGGAACGGGGCTTGCTCAAACGATCCGAAGGGATCCCTCTCGTTCGCTGCGGGTTCGAGGGTTGACCCCGCCTATCGGGCAAGCTGCTGGCGCTGGTATTCCTTTCGTTTCATGTCGAGATAATCATCCCGTTCGACTTCATGCAGCTGGCGGGCGTATTGATCCGCGCTGTGATACCACTTCTGCAATCGTTGCTCCAACTGATTCCTGGGCGAGGTGATCAACGCGTCAAAATACGCATCGATAGCCAGGTAGTAGCGCATGGTATTGCGTTCCACCACACCGCGAACCCCACGAATATAAACAGGTTGGCCGTCGGGTCGTGTCTCGGTGACCGTAAACCCGACCTTGTCCTTGCCGATAGTCGCCAGGTAGACCTGCATGGCCAGGCGGCCGATCAAGCCGAACTCGTAGGCATAGGTGACATGCAGAAAGGCACGCCCATTCTCCAGCGAGGCGGCTTCAACCCAGATGCGGTAATCATGGGTACTCAAGGGCCCGTCATCGGCATTGAGCTCCAGTGCGAAATACTCCGGCGTCGTGACGACCGCTCGATAGTTGAAATCGAGACGATAGGCATCCTCCAGCGGCTGAAAGAATTTCCTTCCGATATTGACGGTGAGGACCGTGCCGTCCGCGCGTCTGGACGCATTGCAGTATTTGACGTTGATGTGCAGGATCAGCACATCGCACCAGTGCGCCGGGTTGTTGAGTGCCGCGTTGACGATGGCAAACGGATAATCGACCACGGCGTAGATTTCGCCCTTCAAATGGGTCGAGGATTGCTCGGATTCGAGATAGAGCGCCCGCTGAAACGGGTTGTTGCGCGCCTGCTCGCCCAATTCCGCGTACTTCGCCCGCAGCGGTCCGACGGAGATGTCCGATTCGGCGGCACGGGACGTCCCGCCTGCGAGCCCGACTCCGCAGACAAGCGCAACCATCGCCATCCGCTGCAACGCTCCCACCTCGAATGCATGGCCGAAACGCATACGCTCAACCCCTTCAACCGAGCCTGACCAGGTATCCGGCCCTGTCTATGACAGTAGTGCAAACGCAAGGGAGCAGCTCACTCGCCCCCTTTCAGCCCATCGCACCCATCGGATTTTTCCGCCGGATCACCAGGTACACCCCCAGCGCCACCAGCGCGATCCCGGCGATCTTGAACCAGCCCAGGGGTTCGCCGAACAGCAGCCAGGCCTCGACGGCCGTGACCGGCGGCACCAGGTAGAAGAGGCTGCTCACCTTCGACGCCTCGCCGTGCTTGATCAGCCAGGTGAGCAGCAGGATCGCGCCGAGGGACAAGGCCAGCACCAGCCACAGCAGGGCCGCCACGAACGGCGGCGTCCAGTCGATTTCGCGCGTCTCGAAGAGCAGCGCGACGATCCCGAACAAGGCGGCCGTCGGCAGGTACTGATGCACCGTCACCGCCAGCAGGTCATGCTGCGTGCAAAAGCGCTTCTGGTACAGCGTGCCCGCCGTGATGCCGAGCAGCGCGGCCACGGCGGCCAGCAGCGCGGGCAGCGTATAGCTCACGCTCGGCGCGCCGCCGAGGATCAGGTAGATTCCGCACGAGCCCAGCACGATGCCCAGCCAGTGCAGCGGGCCCGGCCGTTCGCCGAACAGCAGCGGCGCGGCCAGGCTGGCCAGCAGGGGCTGCGCGCCGACGATCAGCGCCGTCAGCCCGGCGGACAGGCCCAGCTTGATCGCCGCGAACACGCCGCCCAGGTAGGCGCCATGCAGCAGCAGGCCGCTCACCATCAAGTGTCCGCGCTCGCGCCGGCTCATCGCCATCGCCGGCCGAAACCACCACACCAGCGGCGCCAGCAGCAACAGCGCCAGCACGAAGCGCAGGAACAGCAGCGTGAACGGCTCGGCGTAGGGCAGGCCGTACTTCGCGCCGATATAGCCCGTGCTCCACAGCAGCACGAAAAGCAAGGGCGCGTTGGCGGAGACAAATCGATTCAGTATGGACAACGGCCCCACCTCGTGCGTTGGATAGCGTTCATGACCGTCTCATGCTGCACGCGGCCTTCGGGGCCAGGTCTTGCCGAGCGCGACAAGACATGGCCACGGGGCTGGATTCTAACCGCTTGATTTGGCGCGAGACTGATCTTTTATCCTCACTCTGCCGCGCAACTTGGCATAATCCGGAGCCCGTGTATCGCTCCCCTCGGCCTCGCGACACGACGGCCGACTCATTCAGTCAATCGAACCATGCTGCCCTCCATCGAACACCGACTCGCCGCCGAGATCGCGGCCAAACCTGCGCAAATCGCCGCTGCCATTGCCTTGCTGGACGAGGGGGCGACGGTGCCCTTCATCTCGCGCTATCGCAAGGAAGCGACCGGCGGCCTGGACGACACCCAGCTGCGCATGCTGGAAGACCGGCTGCGCTATCTGCGCGAGCTGGAAGCGCGCCGCGCGGCCATCATCGAGTCGATCACCGAGCAGAACAAGATGACGCCCGAACTCCTCACGGCGATCTCGCTGGCCGCGGACAAGATGCACCTGGAAGACCTCTACCTGCCCTACAAGCCGAAGCGGCGCACCAAGGTGCAGATCGCGCAGGAGGCGGGGCTCACGCCGCTGGCTGACGCCCTGCTGGCGAACCCGATGCTGAATCCCGAAGAGGAAGCGGCAGCGTACCTGCGCGAGCCCTTCGCCACCGAGCAGGGCGACAACCCCGGCGTTGCGGACGCGAAGGCCGCGCTCGACGGCGCGCGGCAGATCCTGATGGAGCGCTTCGCCGAGGACGCGGGCCTGCTGCAATGGCTGCGCGAATACGTGCAGGAGCATGGCGTGGTCGAATCGAAAGTGCGCGAAGGCAAGGAAGCGGCGGCGGAAAAGTACGCCGACTACTTCGACTATTCCGAATCGATCGGCACCATCCCGTCGCACCGCGCGCTCGCGCTCTTCCGCGGGCGGCGCGAGGACCTGCTCGACGTGCGGCTGCGCCTCGACAGCGAGGAGGAACGGCCGGCCTGGAGCGCGCCGCACAATCCCTGCGAGGCGCGCATCGCCGCCCGCTTCGGCATCCAGGACCTGAGCCGCCCCGCCGACCGCTGGCTGATGGACACGGTGCGCTTCACCTGGCGCGTGAAGAGCTTCATGCACCTGGAACTCGAACTGATGGGCGCGCTGCGCGCCCGCGCCGAGACCGAAGCGATCAAGGTGTTCGCGCGCAACCTCAAGGACCTGCTGCTCGCCGCCCCCGCCGGCCCGCGCGTCACGATGGGACTGGACCCCGGCATCCGCACCGGGGTGAAGGTCGCGGTGGTGGACGAGACCGGCAAGGTGGTCGACACCGCAACCATCTATCCGCACCAGCCGAGGAACGACTGGGACGGTTCGCTGCATACGCTGGCAAAGCTCGCCGCAAAACACCGCGTGGCCGTGATCGCCATCGGCAACGGCACCGCCTCGCGCGAAACCGACAAGCTGGCGCGCGACCTGATCCAGTTGCGCCCCGAACTCAAGCTCACCAGCATCGTCGTGTCCGAAGCGGGCGCATCGGTGTATTCCGCGTCCGAATTCGCCTCGCGCGAGCTGCCTGAGCTCGACGTCTCACTGCGCGGCGCGGTGTCCATCGCGCGCCGGCTGCAGGACCCGCTCGCCGAGCTGGTGAAGATCGATCCGAAGTCGATCGGCGTCGGCCAGTACCAGCACGACGTCAGCCAGTACGAGCTGGCGCGCTCGCTCGATGCCGTGGTGGAGGATTGCGTCAACGCCGTGGGCGTCGACGTGAACACCGCCTCGGTGCCCCTGCTCGCGCGCGTCTCCGGCCTCGGCAACAGCGTGGCGCAGGCCGTCGTCGCCTACCGCGACGCCCAGGGCCGCTTCGCCAGTCGTACGCAGCTGCTCGAGGTGCCGCGTCTGGGCGAGAAGACCTTCGAGCAGGCGGCGGGCTTCCTGCGCATCATGGACGGCGACGACCCGCTCGACGCCTCCGCCGTCCACCCCGAATCGTATCCGCTGGTGCAGGCGATCCTCGCCGACATCAGGCAGGACCTCAAGGCTGTGATCGGCAACGGCAGCCTGCTGAAGTCGCTCGATCCGTCGAAGTACAGCGACGAAAAATTCGGCATCCCCACCATCACCGACATCCTCAGGGAACTCGAAAAACCCGGCCGCGACCCGCGCCCCGAGTTCACCACCGCGACATTCAGGGAAGGCGTGGAAACGCTGGCCGACCTGAAGCCCGACATGATCCTCGAAGGCGTCGTCACCAACGTCGCCGCGTTCGGCGCCTTCGTCGACATCGG
>DONB01000118.1 GCA_003510325.1 Thiobacillus sp.
CGTCGCCAGATCTGCGCCAGACCCTGGCGCATTCACGTCTTTGAAACCGGTTGCATGCCTGCTCATCTGCCCACACTCGTCACCGCCGTCTGCGATCTCGGACTCGATACGCTGAATCCGCCGTTCCGGAGGGAACCCGATCACGACCAGCGCCATCTGCCCGCGGTGCTGTCGATCGACCTGCCGATGGTGGTGTATGTCGATGCGGCACACGAAGCCCTCGTCCGTACCCTGCGCGGCAACAAGCCCACCCGGATTCAGCTGTTCGACCCGGCAGCGCTCGCGGCGCACGAACTGTATGCGCCTGTCGGGCGCATCCGCAGCGACCCCCGCTGGCTGGCCCAGGCCGACTGGCTGCCGGAAAGCCCGCAGGCACGGTTGCCCCACTACAACCCGGTCGTCTGCTCGAAGCCGCTGTGGCTCTACGAACAGGCGGTNNCACCTGAGTTGCTGCAGGCGGCGTCGTTCATTCGCCTGGCGCAGCAGCACCGGCGCTTTCTGCTGTTGTGCCGTCCGCAGGAGGCAGAGCGAGTCGTTCACGGTTTCGATGCGGCGGCGCTGGCGCAACGCGCCGGCGTGGAACGCACGCACTGGGTGGCGGAGGGTGACGTGTTCGGCGGCGCGGTCGCCGCGATTACGGAGGTCGGCGGACGCTACAGCCATCATTTGGAAAGCACGCTGGCAGACGGCCTGATGGGCACCGAGGAATCGCTGCTCACCTTGCAGAGCTACGTCGACACGGACCTGTTCGATCTGCAGTTCGTCGGCCGCGAGGGCGGCGTCGAGCCGTTGCTGGCGCAGCTTGCCGCCGCGTGGCCGGGNNGCGGGGCCAGCTCGCCGAGCTGGCCGAGACCTGGATCCTCACCTACAACGCGCCGCGCCAGCTCCAGCGCCTGCTGGAGTCGCTCGAGAGTACGGAGCCCGCGCTGCTGCGCACCGCGCGGCGCGTGCTCGTCAACAATTCGACCGACGCCTCGCTTTTCGGCGAGTACGACGCGCTGTGCGCGCGCTACGGACTCGAGCAGGTCCGCGAGGGCAACCGCGGCATCAACGGCGGNNGTTCCATCGCGGCGGGCGGCACGCCATGTTCTGGTTCGAGGACGACATGCTGCTGGCGCCCGAAGCGGAATCCGGTTCGATCTGCGAGAGCGGCCTGCCGCGGCACGTGCACGGCGTCGCCGGCGTGGCGTTCGGCATTCTGCAGCGCGAGTGTGCTGACTACGTGAAGCTCAATTTCACCGAAGTGTCCGGCGCCCACCACACGCAGCGGGCATGGAGTCTCCTGGAAGCCTCGGCACGCGAGCATTACTTCCCGGGCGATATGGATGCCCCGGCGCAGGCGGTGTCGGCGATCCGGAGTTTCGCGCACGTGGCCTACGCGGTCGGCGAGGCCTGCTACAGCAACTGGCCGCACGTCGTCACGCGGCGCGGCACGCAGAAGCTCTTTTTCGAGGAGCGCACCGAGCCCTGCTACGAGCAATACTGGGCGGCGCGCTCGTTCGAGATGCTGCGCCAGGGCCGGCTGCGCGCCGCAGTGCTGCTGGCTTCACCGGTCGTGCATCGCCGCGTGCAGGATTATCCGAGCGCCGAGCGCGTCGACTATCAGCGCGTGGAGGGCAAGCCGCTCGTTGCACCGCCTGTCGAGACATCCGCCGCGGCAGCGCCACGCGACTGGCCGCTGCAGCCCGGCACCATCTTCGTCGCGATCGCCAACTACCGCGACAGCGAGACGCCGCACACGCTGCGCGATCTCTTCGCGCAGGCGGCGCATCCGGAGCGCGTGTACGTCGGCGTCTTCTCCCAGGTCGTCCCTGGTACCGACGACGACTGCCTGCCGTGCAACGCGCCCGAGGGCCACGTGCGTGAGCTGCGCGCGCATGCATCGGAGAGCCTGGGCGCCTGCTGGGCGCGCAGCCGCGTCTTCGAGGCGCTGCTGCAGGGCGAGGAGTACGTGCTGCAGATCGACAGCCACAGCCGCTTCGAGCCGGGCTGGGACGAACAGCTGATCGAGATGCTGCGCGCCTGTCCTTCGCCGCGTGCGCTCCTCACCACGTATCCGCCTTCCTACACGCTGCCCGACACGCGTTCGGAATCGGTGTCGAGCACGATCGCCGCCAATTATTTCGACAACATGGGCATTCTCGTCGCGCAGTCGAGGCTCTTCGACCCGGAGACGCCGCCGCCGGCGCCGGTGCCCGGGGCGTTCCTCAGCGCGGGCTGCCTGTTCGGGCCGGCCGCCGCGTTCCGCGAGGTGCCGTACGACCCGCATTTGTACTTCCACGGCGAGGAGCCCTCGCTCGCCGCGCGCTTCTGGACGCACGGCTGGGACCTGTATGCGCCGCACCGGGCGGTGCTGTATCACGACTACTCGAGCGACCGCGGCCGGCCGCGCAACTGGGACGACCGGCGCGACTGGGTGGCGCTCAATACGCGCTCGGTCGCCCGCCTGCGTCACCTGTTCGGCATCGAGCCGAGCCGCGACCCCACGGTGCTGCGCGAAATCGAACGCTACGGCCTGGGCACGGCGCGCACCCTCGCCGAGTACGAANNACGCTCGCCAGCTCGCGCATCGGCCCACGCGCCGCCGACGGACGCTTCCCCGCGCCGCCCGAGGACGCCTCGCTCGCCATGCTGCGCGGCGCCCGCGCGCGCTACCTGGCGCAGCGGCCCGACGAGGACAAGACGCCGCCGCGCGAGACGCGCAGCGGCGACGCCTCGACGCTCGCGGCGACCGCGGACCTGCGCCCGGCTTTAGGGAACTGGCTGCGCGCGCAGGGCATCCGCTCGCTGGTCGATGCGGGCTGCGGCGACTTCAACTGGATGCAGGCGGTGGACCTCGGCGGCCTCGAGTTCTACCTGGGCTACGACATCGTGCCCGAACTCATCGCGCGCAATCAGCAGCTCTACGGCGGACGGCGCGGGNNACATCGCGCGCACGCCGCTGCCGGCGTGCGACGCGATCCTCTGCCGCCGCGTGCTGTGCGAAATGCCGGAGGACGAAGCCCTGCGCGCGCTGGCGGGCTTCCGTGCGAGTGGCGCGCGTTATTTGATTGCGAGTACGCGCGCCCACACCGGCGACGACGCGCCGCTCGTCAGCGATTTGCTGTCGGCGCCCTTCAATCTTCCGCTCCCGCGCACCTTCGTTCTGGACGGCCACGGTGCGGTGCTCGGCGTGTGGCCGCTTGCCGATAGCGAGCTGACGGCAAGCGACTGACGGCGCCTCACCTCATGCAGCGCGCACTCTGCGCACCACGACCGGGACGATGACGGCCCTGGACCGGCCTTCTGCATCGGTGCCGACAACCGCGATCAAGTAGACGCCGGGCGGCGTGCCGGTTGGCACCGTGACTGAGATGGAAAGCGACCCGTCTGCATTCACCGTGATCGTCGGCGTCGGCATGGGTATGTCGGCGGCGCCGCTCGCTGGCATCATGACGGCGGCAACGGGCTTGGTCGCATCGAGAACAGACAAGCCGGAGCCGGAACTGGCGGGTACCGCGATGGGCACGGTTTCACCTGGATTAGGCGTGGGGTTGCTTGTGCGCCCGGAGGTCTGCGCGGGTGGGGGCGCAGTAGTGGTTGGCCGGTTTGGCGGGGCTGTCGTCTGGGCCGCGGCTGTCGTCGGGGGGCGCACGGTTGTCGTTGTGGGTGACACGGTCGTCGACGTCGGCTGGGTGCCCGCCGACTGCCCGGAATTGACCACGGCGGCGACGGTGGTGCTGGTCGAACTGGCAGCGGTGACCCGGGCCTTCATCGTGGCGCCGGTCAGCGTGTAGTTGCCCGCGTCGTCGCCCGCCAGCGCCAGCGCTGCCGGGCGGTTGGCCGTGACGTCGAACGACGGGCCGCCCAGCGGCGTCGCGGTCAGCGCCGTGATCGTTTTCTCCGCGTTGGTGTCCGGACTGAAGACGACGGATACCGCGTCCCCGGCAAAGATGGCGCCCGAGGCGGACCCCGAGGTGATCAGCACGCTGTCGCCGATGCCGACCGAAGTCGCGCTCGTGTCGGTCGGGCTGGCGGCAAACGTCAGGTCGAGCAGCGAGAGTGCCTTCGTCGTGATCGTCGCCGCGTGGCCGCCGGTGTCCGCGAGACTGTAGTTCCCGGCCAGGCCGCCGTTGGTGCCGTCGGCGAGCGTGTAGGTCGCCGTTGCGGTGCGGAGATCGGCGTCCTTGCTGTCGAAGGTGCCGGTCGCGGTCGCGGTGACGGTCTCGGTGCCGACGAAGCCCGACAGCGTGCCGACGTTGATCGTGGCCGTGGGGGTGCCGTCGTACGTCTTGCCGGCGGCGGTGGTGCCGGTGACCGTGAGCGTCTTCGGCGTGATGGTGGCGCTCACCGTGCCGCCCGTGAGGGTGTAGTTGGCATTGGAGAGCGCGAGGGTGCTGCCGGCGAAACTGCCGTAGGCGTTCGCGTTCGCGCTGATCACACTGGCCGATCCGCCGCTAACGCTGACCGTGTCGCTGCCGATGATGTCGCCTGCATCGAGGACAAAGCCGGTGGTGAAATCGGCATTGCCGTCATAGGTCTTGGTGACGGAGAGGTCGATCGCCTTCTTCGCGATCGTCGCCGTGTGACCCGTAGTGTTGGCGAGGCTGTAGTTCGTCGCCACACCGCCGTTGCTGCCGTCGGCGAGGGTGTAGGTCGCGGTGGCGGTGCGGGGACCGGCGTCCTTGCTGTCGAAGGTGCCGGTTGCCGTCGCGGTCACGGTCTCGGTGCCGACGAAGCCCGACAGCGTGCCGGCGGTGATCGCCGCCGTGGCGCTGCCGTCGTACGTCTTGTCGGCGGCCGTGGTGCCGGTGACGGTCAGCGCCTTCGGCGTGATGGCGAAGGTGTCCGCCACGAAGGCGATGTCGTAGTTGCCGTTCGCGAGCGTGCCCTTGTTGATGGCGTACGAGCCGACGTTGCTGCCCGCGGCGCGGGCCAGCGCTCCCGACAGCGTGTCGCCGTTGACCAGGGGGGTGCCGGGGTCCACGAGGCTGTCGGTGCTGACGCTGTAGGTGAGGGTCGGGTCCGCGCCGCCCAGGCCGTTGTATACCTTGCTCTGACCCGGGGTCGCGGTTACGGTGATCGGCCGCGGCGTCACCGTCAGCTTGTTGCTGCTGTAGCTGACGCTGTAGTCGGCCAGCGTATGGCCGCCGGCGAAGGTGAAGGTGGGCGCGATCAGGTCCGCGGTGCTGTAGGCGTAGACGCCGACATCGAGATAGTCGGTCAGCGCGCTGCCCCAGCCGGCGCCGCTGAGGCCGTCGCCAGCCAGGAGCGAGCCGGTATAGGAGAAACCTGTGAGCGTGGGCTGGGTGGTGTCGCCATAGACCCGCGTCGTATCGTCGAGCGAGATCGTGATCGCCGACGGCCCGACGACGGGCGCGGCCGGTCCGGTGTTGAACACGGGGTAGCTGCCGTCCTGGATATTCCAGATCGTCGTGTCCCAGGCGGAGAAGTTGGCCGCGGTCTGCATCTGGGCCGTGGTCAGGCCGGTCTCGGCGCCCGCGCTCGTTCCCTGCAACGACGTGTCGGTGTCCCAGAAGCTGTCGGCGACCGTCATCGCAGCATCAATGGCTCCGATCAGGCCACCCGGGTTGGTCGTGCCGCTCACCGCCCCGGTGGCATAGCTGTATTCGACCGGGGCGGCCGCGTAACCGACCAGCCCGCCCACATCCAGAATCCCGCTCACACTGCCGGTGGCGTAGGAGTTCGATATCGGGTCGCCCTGCGCGATACCCACAAGCCCCCCGATACCCCCGCGTAGTCCATAACCGCTCGAGCCCGGCAACATCGTGAAGGGATCGTCCTGCACCGTCTGCTCACCGCCATTGGCGGTGACCGTCGCACTGCTGTAGCTGCGAATGACCTTGCCGCTCGTCATACCGACCAGACCGCCGATGCCGAACACCGGGTCGGCGCCGGTCACGCCGCCGTCGAGTGCGACGTTGCCGGTCGAATAGGCGTTGTAGATGATGCCGCTGTTGTTGCCGACCAGGGCGCCGACGGCGGTGCGGCCGGTGATATTGACGTTCGTGACGCCGATGTTCTGAATGCGGGCACTATTCCCGGTCTGGCCGAAGAAGCCGACGTTGTCGTAGGGCGACATCCCGCCCGCCGTGCTCGCGTCGTAGGTCACGCCGCTGATCGTGTGGCCGAGGCCGTCGAAGATCCCGTCGAATGGGCCGACCGAATTGCCGATCGGCGTCCAGTCGCCGCTCAGCACGATGTTGGTGCCGAGCGCGTAGTTCTCTGTCACCGTGGTCGCATTCGCGTCGATGCCCGTCAGGCCGGCGAGGTTGGTGATGAGGGTGTAGGTCTTGGTCGCACCGTCGCTGCCGAGCTTGGTGCTGAAGCTCGTGGTCGACGCCATGTTCACCGGCGCGTTCACGGTGAAGTTCGCAGTGTTGCCCGCTTCGACCGCACCCTGCCCGTACTCGACGGCGAGGCCGCCGGTGCCCGTGACGGTCATCGTCGCGTTGACGTTGGCGTTGCGGTGGGCCTGGATCGTGAGGGTATTCGCCGACCAGCTCACCGTATCGTTCACGAACACGTCGCCGTTGGTGCCGCTTGCACCGGTTCCGGACTGGATGGTGACGTTGCCGCCGCTGAGGTTCGTCGTGAGCGTCGCACCGTCCATGTCGCCGCCGCTCGCGGCAACGGTGAAGTCGGTCGGGTCGAGCAGCCATGTGCCGGCAAGTCCGTTGGCCGCCGAGGTGTTCACCCGCGTGCTGGCCTCGATCTTCAACGTGCTCGCGCTCGTCTCGACGAAGCCGCCGTTGCCCGAGTCGCTGCCGCCGCGGGCACTGAGGCTGCCGCTCACGGTGGTGCGGCTGTCCGGATTCGACAGGTCGGCGATCACGACGACGTCGCCGCCGTTGCCGTTGGCGCCGGCATCCGCCTGGATGCTGCCGCTGTGCTCGATGGTGCTGCTGGCGACGAGGCGCACGGTGCCGCCGTCGGTGGTGATGCCGTTCGCCTCGATGGCGCCGGAGTTGACGACCCGGCCCAAAAGGCCGTGGGCCGACTGCGCGGACAGGATCACCGTGCCTGCGTCGGCCTGGATCAGATGCCGGTTCTCGACGAGCGTATCGAGGGTGGCCCGGTCGACCTGCACGCCCACCAGGTCGGTCCCTGTGATGCTGAGCGTCACGGCATCGCCCGCGGCCAGGGCCGCCGTGCCTTGTCTGGCGACAATGACGCCCTCGTTGCGTACCTCGGGCGCAAGCAGGGCAACGTACTTGCCGAGCAGCTCGCCCTGGTTGACCACGCTGCCCGTGGCGCCGTTGCGATCGAAACGATTGTTGCCGGCGAGGAAGTCGTCGTCGCGCATGTCGAGCGTGGAGGCGACCAGACCGCCGACATCCACGCGCGCGCCCGGCCCGAAGACCACGCCGCTCGGGTTGACCAGAAACACCTGGCCGTTGGCGGNNCGGTGCCCAGTACCCGGTTGAGCGCGACCGCACTGCTCGAAGGCTGCTGGAAGGTGACGCTGGCCTGGTTGCCGATGCTGAAGCTGTTCCAGTTCAGGATGGCCCGCGCGCTGTCCTGCTGGACGACCATGGCGCTGCCGGATTGGCTGATCGCGGCCTGGCCGGAGACGACCTGACCGCCCGTGGGCAATGTGCCGGGGGCCGGCACCTGGGCGGCGACGCCGAAAGAGGCCAGTACGCCCGTCAAGGCGGCAACCCCCGATTTGACCCGGTGCGATTGCTTGCCGCGGGCTGCGGCGAATTCGTGCGCGACCATCCAGGTCTGGCGCGCGTCGTCCCAGATCAGGCGATAGGTGTTTTTGTTCATGGTTGCCTCCCTGTGAGCGGCTTAAAACTGTGCGTTCAGGCTGACCCAGAGTCGCGCGTTGTTGTCGCGTCCGTCAGCGTTGTGGTCGTTCGCGTCGCGTCCCGGATTGTTGCCGACCGGCACCGCGATGCTGGCCGACAGCAGCGCGGCCGGCGTGAATCGCCAATCCACGCCGGCGCCGATGCCGGCGAGCGTGTAATGGTTCGGCAGGNNGGCATTCCAGTTGGCCCAGGTGCTCTCGTTGAGCGTGATGCGGCCCATGTCGTAGAAGAGCGTCGCTGCCAGCGTGTTGCCGAAGGTTCTGCGCAGGTTGAGGTTGATCAGCCACCCTTCGTCGCCGGTGGCCTCGCCGACCGGGTAGGCGCGTACCCCCGTCAGGCCGCCCAGGCTCATCCGCTCGGTTGAATCGAGGTTCCCGCCGGCGAACTGGCCGCGGAACGCAAAGGCGTAGCTCCACTGCCCGCCGAGATCGCTCACGTTGGCGAATCCATAGGAAAGCTTGCTGAAACTGCCGTTGGCGCGACGCGCCGCACTGTCGGCGGCGAGTGCGCCGGCATTGTGCTCGTCGCTGTCGCCGACGTGCAGGGTGGCGCCGATGCTGGTTTGGGAAGGGAGGGATCCGAGTTGATGCTGAAAACTGCCGATGATTCCGAGCGTGGTGGCGGTGACGTCGCGATTGCCGGTCTCGCCGACGGCGCTCTCGTCGACGAGTTTCTTGACGTCGTGGCTCGCGGCCAGGTTCATGCTCAGCGCGCGGGCGCGCACCAGGGGATAGCTTGCCGTGATCCCGTAGGTGCGCGCGGTGCCGTGCAAATCGAGCGCCTTCAGGCTGCTCTGGATGATGCTGTAGTCGAGATAGGAGGCGTTCGCACCGACGCGCAGGCCGCGGCTGCCGACGGCCAGGCTGTATTCCGCGCGGGCGTAAGCGTTACCTTGCGAGGCGTTGACCAGCAGCGATGCCGCGTCGAAACGGCCCGTCGGGTTGCTCAGGGTCACGGAAGCTTGCGCCTGCGCTTCCCCGCTGGCGCGCGCACCGTGGTTGTTGACTGCGACCGCGCCGCTCAGGAGCGGCTTNNCTCCCGCTCAGGAGCGGCTTGTCGTCGGCGCTGACGACCACGTCCACCTCGTTTTCCTGCGATCCGGGCTTGAGCGACGTGCTCAGCCGTACGCCGGGTTGTTCGTTCAGGATGGCGGCTGCCGTTTCGAGTCGGGTCAGGTCGAAGGGGGCGCCTTCATCCAGGCGCTGGTCGATGAACGCAGCGACCCGGTCGGCGTCCACGCGCTGGCCGCGCTTGTCGATGAGGAGGCTGCCGCGAACGCCTTCGATGATCTTCATCTCGACGATGCCGTCCTGGATTTCCTGCTCGGGCACGACGACGCGGGCCAGGTAGCCCTTTTCGAGGTAATAGCCGGTGAGGTCGAGCGCAATCGCCTGGAGTATCGCGAAGCTGACTTCCTGATTCAGGAAGATGCTGACCCGGGCCTGAAGCTCGGCTTCGGGAATCAGGACCGCGCCCGTGAAGCGGAATCCCTTGAGCAGAAACCGCGGTCCCTTGGCTTCCATGCTGATCGGAGCTTGCGGCGCCAGACTCGGCGCCGGGAGCGGAACGACCGCGGGAGGGGCCGGCTGCTGGCGCAACAGTGTTCCGGCGTCGGGAGGAGTTTGCTGCGCCTGGGCGGCGACCGCCACAAGGGCGAGGACAACACAGGTCCACCGACTCGCAGTGGTCGGAATCAATGACTTCACACTCCCCCCTATTTATTTATGAATACTCAAAGAAAACGAATCGCTAAATCCACACAAGACGCGGCACCAGACGAGAAGATACGGCCACCGCGGCCAAAAGCTTGAGGATCTCGGCGAACCGCGCGGAGGATACCATGATTTTGTACAGCGTTATCAATGGCTTGTACTTGTTATGTCGTCCGATTCCGCGGAAGGCGTCCTGGAATCTCCACCTTGTTCCATCGTCGAAGGGGCATCCTCTCGTCGGCCGGCGAACACGACTGCCGCGAATGCCTAATCTCGTGCGGGCGCACCGGCTACGTGGCACTGTGCAAATACGATATCGAACGGTGGCGATCCTTCTCGTCGTGCGCCGTCAACGTGAAAGCGGATTCCGCGGCTGATGCAGCGCATTCTCGGTTTCCCGGTGGCCCCGCTGTCAGCGGCCCCCGTGCTACCATCCCGCGCGCCATGCGACTCCCCCAACTCCGACAACGTCTGCGCGANNCTGCGGGCGTGGGTTCAGGGGGCATCGCTCGATACCAAACGGCGGCGCGCCGAGGACTTCCTGCCGCTGGCGCTGCGCGATGAATTGCCCGGTCTCTTCGACGAATTGCGGAGTCTCGCGCGGATGCATTCCGAGCACCCCGGCGACGATGGCTCGGCCCGCTTGCTGGTGCAACTTGCGGATGGCCAGACGGTGGAGGCCGTGCTGCTGCCGCGCGACGGC
>DONB01000182.1 GCA_003510325.1 Thiobacillus sp.
CGCCCGGGTATGGGCGGCAGGGTATTGCCTCGACACTGCTCCAGCATGCCGAATCGGCCCTGGTCGCTCAGGGTATTCACACGTTTTCCACCGCAGCGAGTCTTGTCGCGCAGCCGTTCTTTGCGCGCCATGGATTCCATATCGTCGAAGAGCAGCGGGTCGAGCGCCGCGGCGTCACGTTTCGACGCTACGCGATGCAAAAAACCCTGGCCTAGGCTTCGAGCATCTGCCGCATCGCCCGGAAGCGCTTGCGGTACTGCGCCGGCGTCAGCATCACGCTGCGGCGGAACAACCGGGCGAAGAAGGCCGCGTCCTCGTACCCCACTTCGTTGGCGACCGCCTCGATCGGCGCATCGCCGGCTTCGAGCATCTGCTTGGCTTCCTCGATGCGCATGGTGTGCACATAGTCCAGCGGCGACATGCCGGTGGCGGCGGCGAAGCGGCGCTTGAACGAACGCTCGGGCAAGCCGGACTCGCGCACCATCGCAGCGACCGGCGCGGGATCCATATAGTGGTCGGCGATCCAGACCTGGCAGTGGGCGATGACCGCGTCATCGACCTGGCGGGTGCAGGCGAGGCGGGCGAAGGGCTGCTGGCCGATCTGGTGCCAGTCGATCAGATTCAAACGGGCGACCTGCATCGCAGCATCGACGCCGGCACTGCGGGCGATCAGATAGAGTGCGAGGTCGAGCCAGCTGGTACCGCCGCCGGCCATGACCAGGCGCCCGCCCTCGCCGGCGACCACCAGCGCGCGCTGGCCGTGGACCTGAACGCCGGGGTAGTCGCGTGCGAGCACGTCGCACCAGGCCCAGTGGGTGGTGGCGTCACAGCCGGTCAGCAGGCCCGCCTCGGCGAGCAGCAATGCGCCCGAGCAGGCGGTGGCGAGCGTGGCGCCGCGCGCGTGGCAATCCCGCAGCCAGGCGATCTCGTCACGGAAGCGTTCGGTGAGCGGCGTGCCGGGCGGCAGATTCACTTCGGGCACGCAGACGATGTCGGCCGCCGGGCAGTCGGCCAGCGCGTAGTGCGCGACGATGGCAACGTCGTTGCCGGCAACCACCGGGCCGGCGCTGCGGCCGACCAGCACGGGCGTGAGCAATTGCGGCCCGGGCGCGCCGCCGACGATCAGCGGCCAGTCGCGTCCGGCGCTGGCGAGCAGATCGACCATGCCGTAGACCACCGAAGCAGACGTTTCGGCGAAGACGAGAATGGCGACGGTAACGGGGGCAGGCGTTGGCATGGCCGATTTGTCAGTTTCCTAGCCGGAATGGCTTGAGTCCGAAAGGGCAGACGGGATTATTGTGCGGCCATCGACCCCCGCAGGAAAGCCCTGCCCTTTCAAGGAGCGCACCATGAGCCCGTATCGCACCGGTCTGCCGCAGCTTGGCGGCCGCCTGTTCATTGCCGACAGCGGCATGGAAACCACGCTGATCTTTCACGACGGCATCGACCTGCCGTATTTCGCATCCTTCGTGCTGCTGGAAGACGCCGCAGGCCGCGCACGGCTGCGCGCCTATTTCGAGCAGCACATCGCCCTCGCACGCGCCACCGGCACCGGCATCGTGCTGGAAACGCCGACTTGGCGCGCCAACCCGGACTGGGGCGGCAAGCTCGGCTACGATGATCNNAGTCGCACAACTAGCGGAGCTGCGCGAACAGCTCGAAACGCCGGCCACCCCCATCGTCATCAGCGGCAACCTCGGCCCGCGCGGCGACGGCTACGTGGCCGACCGCAAAATGAGCATCGCCGAGGCGCAGGCCTACCACGCGCCGCAGATCGAAACCTTTGCCGACACTGCCGCCGACCTCGTGTCGGTCTTCACCATGACCTACACCGAGGAAGCGATCGGCATCGCGCGCGCGGCCGAGGCCGCTGGCATGCCGGTCGCCGTCTCGTTCACGCTGGAAACCGATGGCCGGCTGCCGTCCGGCATGCCGCTTGCCGACGCCATCGATGCGGCCGACGCCGCCACCGGTGCCTACCCCGCCTACTACATGATCAACTGCGCGCACCCCACCCACTTCGCGCATGTGCTCGAAGGCGCCGGCCCCTGGCGCGAGCGCCTGCGCGGCATCCGTGCCAACGCCTCGAAACGCAGCCACGCCGAGCTCGACGAGGCGACCGATCTAGATGACGGCAACCCGGTCGAGCTCGCCACCGAATACCGCGCATTACGTGAACTGCTGCCGAAGCTCGCCGTCGTCGGCGGCTGCTGCGGCACCGACCACCGCCACGTCGGGGCAATGTGCGCGGGACTGGTCGCGGCAGCTGCCTAGCGGGCGCAACGGGCGCTAGAATGAGGGTTTCAGGAGCCCCACGCATGCCCGTACCCTCCGTCCTCGCCATTGTTTCCTCCGCGCCGATGCCGGCCGGCCGCTCGCTGGCCGGACGGACGTCGCAGCGGCCCGAGGCTCGGGNNGGCGCCGATGCCGACGCCCCTGATTCTCACACCCGAGCAGACCGCCTTCCTGCAAGGCCCGCTATCGATGAATGTCGGCGCGGTGGGGCGTGACGGCTGGCCGTGCGTATGCCGGGCGCAAGGAGTGGTCGTGGCGCGCGATCGGCGTTCGCTGACGGTTCTTCTGTCGGCGTCGCGCGGGCGCGCGGTACTGGAGGCGCTGGACACGGGTAGCGCCATCACGCTGGTCGTGAGCCGACCGGCTACGCACGCGACGCTGCAGCTGAAGGCGACGCGTGCCGTGCGTGTGGGCGTGAGCACGGCACACCGCGCGACAAGCGCACGCTGCGTCGCCGCATTCGCCGGCGAGTTGGAGACACTCGGCTATGCGACCGAGCTGAAAACCACGCTGGCGTCGGTTCTGCCGACCGACGATCTGGTGGCCTTGCGCTTCGTGCCGGAAATCGTCTTCGATCAAACTCCGGGACCGGATGCCGGCCGGGTGCTGGCGCGCACATGAATATTGCGCTCGAATCGCTGCGGCCCTGCCTCGACGGCGCCGTCCCGGCGGTGGTGGCGACCGCTTCGCCCGACGGCACGCCCAACGTAGCCTACGCCTCGCAGGTGCACTACGTCGATCCCGAACACGTGGCGCTGTCGTTCCAGTTTTTCAGCAAGACGCGCGAGAACGTGCTGGCCCATCCCTACGCCCAGGTCCAGGTGATCGAACCGGTGAGCTTCCGTCACTTTCGCCTGAAGGTCCATTATCTGCGCACAGAAACGTCCGGCCCGCTGTTCGAATACATGAAGGCGCAGCTCGCGGGCATCGCGACACGCACCGGCATGGCCAAAGTGTTTGCGCTGCGCGGGGCGGACGTGTACCGCGTACTCGACATCGAGAACGTCGATCCGCGCCTGCTGCCGGCACCGTCACCGCCCGACGCGCTTCTGAAACTGCGCGGAACGCTCGACCACCTGGGCGCATGCGACGATCTTGCGCAACTGGCGGATCGCGCGCTCGCCGCGCTGGCACGGGGTTTCGGCATCAGCCACGCCCTGCTGGCCATGCTCGACGAAAGCGGCGGTGCGCTCTACACGCTGGCCAGCCTGGGCTACCCGGCTTCCGGCGTCGGCGCCGAAGTGGCGCTGGGCGAGGGCCTCATCGGCGTCGCTGCGCGCGAGGCCATTCCGGTACGCATCAATCACCACACCGGCGACTACACCTACCACGCCGCGCTCCACGTGGCCGACCCGGCGTCGCCGCGAATTCCGCTGCCGGTGCTGGCCAACCCGCACAGCCAGATCGCGGTGCCGCTAATGCACGGCGCGCGCCTGGTCGGCGTGCTCTACGCGGAAAGCGAGCAGAACGCCTTTTTCAGCCATGCCGACGAGGATGCGCTGGTCGTCTACGGCCGTCACCTCGGCGCGCTGGTCGTCCAGCTCGCCGCACTGCCTGACGACGCCGAGCCCGCGCGCGTCGCACCCGCGTCCACACCCTCCGGCGCGCCACTCGCGGTGCGCTACTTCGCCCACGACCACAGCGTGTTCATCGACAACGACTACCTCATCAAGGGCGTGGCGGGCAGCATCCTGTGGACCCTGCTCAACGAACACGCGGCGAGCGGCCGGCGCGACTTCTGCAACCGCGAGCTGCGGCGCGATCCGCGCCTGCCGCTGCCGGACTTCGGCGACAACCTGGAGACACGGCTGATCCTGCTGCAGCGTCGGCTCGCCGAACGCTGTCCGCAGATCGCACTGGCAAAGACCGGCCGCGGGCGGTTCCGGCTGGAGCTGGCACGGCCGCTGCTTCTGAACGCCGCATAAACCGGCGGCTAGTGCTGCCGCGGGCTGTCTCCGTTCGCCAGCCAGTGCGCGCACGCCGCACCCAGTTCGCGCTCGGCGCGTGCCTCGTATTCGGCGCAGTCCTCGTGCGTCAGCGTGTCGGCCCAACGGCCGTTGACGCCCTTGTTGATGAAGGTTTCCGCACCGCCGTCCCAGAATGCACCGCCGAGCGGCACGCTGTGTGTCGCGTTTTTCTTCATCCAGTCGAAGCTGCAGTATTCGACGATGGCCGGCCAGCGCGCTTCGTCGATGTCGATGTCGAGGAAGGCCGCGATGCGCCGCATCTGCCCCGGCATGTCGCGCTTGAGGTCGGCGAAGTGCAGCAGCATCACGTTCGGCAGGTGACGGATCGCCCACCAGCTCCTGACGTGCTCCCAGAACGGCCAGAAGGGATGGCCGTCGCGGTCCAGCCAGTCTCGCCAGTACTGGCGGATGTCGGCGGGCGGCGGCTCGATCGGCGCGCCGATCCGCCCCGGCGTGTCGTTCACCGCCGCGTACCAGGCTGAATTGGCGTTGGCGTGATGGTTGTACAGGCTCCACACCACGTCGCGCGCGTCGCGGGCGATATAGAGATACTTGGCGCGCGGCGAGAACACCAGCGCGTCGACCGGAAGATGGGTCTTGAGGATGCGACGATGCGTCTGCGCCTCCACGGCCGGCAGCTTGACCGCCTTGGGCGGCACGCGCAGGTCGAGCCAGGGCGACAGTTCGGCCACCGGCAGCGCCGGATCGCCGCCGAACAGCATCTGAGCGACGATCTGCTGCGTCCAGGTGGTGCCGGATTTGGCATAGGTGGCGATCACGATGTCGTCGTCGCGAAAAGCGAATTCGTTCCAGATGCTGGAATCGAAGTGATGGTTGTGCAGCTCGCGGGTCTTGCGCGGCCAGGCTTCGGTCATGTTCATGTCGGCCTCCTGATCGGACTTGAGCGCGGCGGCGGCTTATTTGCCTGCCACCACCGGCAGGTTCTTCGGCGTCAGATCGAAATACGGCGTCGCCACCTTGCCGCCCGGCGGCACGTAGGCCGGCGCAGGCTGACCTTTCGCGCCCAGGCTTTTCACGTAACGGTAGATCGCCCTGAGATCGTCATCACTCATGGCACGCAGCGAGGGCGACGGCATCGGCGGTCGCATCGGCAGGCGCGCCCTGGCGAGCCAGGTTTTTTCATCGATCTGGCTGAACAGCAGGCGCAGGTTGGCCGGATAGGTCGTGCCCCACGGTCCCTGCCAGCCCAGGGTGTCGCCGGTCAGCCACTCGGCCTCGGGCACGTGGCCGTCTTTCTGCATGTAGCCGGCCGTGTGGCAATCATTGCAGCCGGAGGTCTGGATCAGATAGCGGCCGTGGCGGATGTCGGCCTCGCCGGCCCAGGCAGCGGCAGCGGCGAGGCTCAGCGCCAGCACGCCCGCACAGTTCAAAATGGGTTTCATGTCTGCTCCTTTGTTCAGCCGGGCGCACTGCCCGGATCGAACGCATCCTAGCGAGGCCCGCCTGTGCGCGTTGATAAGTCTTTGCTAGGAAAAAGCTAAATTTTTCCTAAGCCTGCGGCTAGAATTTCGCCATGACCGATCTTGCCCATCTGCTTCCCCGCATCGAGCGCCTGCTTGATCGTCTCGATACCCCCGCCGTCACGCAGAGGCCGGACTGGAAGATCGTCCGCGCTGCGCGCTGGTCGGCACAGGCGGNNCGGGCGGACTCAAGCCCATCCTGCACCCGCAGCGGGTCGCGCTGAAGGACCTGCTTGCGGTCGACGAGCAAAAACAGCGGGTGGATGCCAATACGCGCCAGTTCGTCGCCGGCAAGCCCGCCAACAACGCGCTGCTGACCGGCGCGCGCGGCTGCGGCAAATCCTCGCTGGTGAAGGCGGTGCACGCCAAGTACGCCCCCAAAGGGTTGCGCCTGATCGAGGTCGACAAGGCCGGGCTGCCGCAGCTACCCGACCTGTTCGAGTTGCTGGCGGAGGCCGATTACCGCTTCATCGTCTTCATCGACGACCTCACATTCGCCGAGCACGAGCCCGGCTACGCCAGCCTGAAGGCCGCACTCGACGGCTCGCTGGCGGGGCCGTCGGACAACGTGCTGATCTACGCGACCAGCAACCGCCGCCACCTGATGCCGGAATACATGGCGGAGAACCTGGAAACGCAATACCTCGGCGGCGAGGTGCATCCGGGCGAGGCGATCGAGGAGAAGGTGTCGCTGTCCGACCGCTTCGGGCTGTGGGTCTCGTTCCATGCCATGGATCAGGACACCTATCTCGACATCGCGCGCCACTGGGCTGCGGCACTGGGCGCCCCCGCCGACGACGGCTTCGAACGCGCCGCGCTGCAGTGGTCGATGGGGCGCGGCGCACGCAACGGGCGGGTGGCGTGGCAGTTCGCACGCGACTGGGCAGGACGTCAATGAATCAGGCGTCAGTGACCGAAGTCGTCGCCGCGGTGCTGACCCAGCCCGACGGCCGCGTGCTGCTGGCGCAGCGCCCACAAGGCAAGGTCTACGCCGGCTACTGGGAATTCCCCGGCGGCAAGGTGGAGCCGGGCGAAACGCTGGAAGCTGCACTGGCACGCGAGCTGCACGAGGAACTCGGCATCATGATCGAGCGCCCCTGCCGCTGGATCACTCGGGTGTTCGAATACCCGCACGCGACCGTGCGGCTGAATTTCTTCCGCGTGTTCGCGTGGCAGGGCGAGCCGCACCCGCACGAGGGGCAGGTCTTTTCCTGGCAGCGGCCCGACGCGGTCGAGGTCACGCCGCTCCTGCCGGCCAACTTTCCGATCCTGAAGGCGCTGTCGCTGCCGCCGGTGCTGGGCATTTCGCACGCCGAGTCGCTCGGCGTGGACACCTTTCTGGCGCGTCTGGACGTGGCGCTCGCCAATGGCCTGCAGCTAATCCAGCTGCGCGACAAGACGCTGCCGGAGGACGAACGCCTGGCGCTGGCGCGCGAGACCGTGCGTCGCGCCCATCTGCACGGCGCGCGCGTGCTGGTCAACGGCAGTCTGGAGCAGGCGCGTGCCGCCGCCGCCGACGGCGTGCACCTCGATGCCGTCGCCGCCGCCCAGATGGCGGCGCGCCCCGATTGCGGCTGGGTGGGGGTATCGTGCCACGATGCCGCTGAGCTGGCGCATGCCGCCGCTATCGGTGCCGACTATGCGCTGCTGTCGCCGGTGCTGCCCACGCAGACGCATCCGGGTGCCGCGACGCTGGGCTGGGAGACGTTTTCCGTCCTCGCAGCCGCCAGTCCGATTCCGGTGTATGGCCTCGGCGGGCTGGGGCGCGACGACGTGACGCTGGCGCAGTCGCATGGCGCGCATGGGGTCGCGCTGTTGCGGGGGGCATGGACATGAGACAGGTCGTGGCGCCGCTCCTGCTGGTGATCGCGCTGGTGGCGATCGCCGTGGCCGGGTGGTGGCTGAAGCGCCCGGCCGAGGCGGTGGCCGTGAACTGCACCGATCCGCAGGCGGGCTGCGCGTTCAGCCATCGCGGCGCGCCGGCCCGTGTGCGCTTCTCCATGCAGCCCCTGCCGCTGGAGGCCTTCGAGCTCACCGTCACCGCGCCCCATGCCACGAAAATCAGCGCGGAATTCCAGATGGTCGGGATGGACATGGGCTTCAACCGCTACGACCTCCGTCCCGCCGCTGGCGGCGCATTTGCTTCGAGCGTGACCCTGCCGGTGTGTGTCAGCGGGCGCCACGACTGGGTGCTCTATCTCGACCTGGACGGCATGCGCTACGCGCTGCCCTTCCGCAGCCGCTGAAACCTGACGGACACACAAGCATCACAATACGGGGCATATAATTGAAAATGGATTACTGGAGAGGGCAACACCGTGCCAACTGAACATACCTACAAACAATTCGATGCCGAACTGGAAGCCGTGCGCGCCAGCGTGCTGAAAATGGGTGGCTTGGTCGAAGAACAGATCACCAACGCGATCGAAGCGCTGATCTCCGGCAACATGGATCTGGCCGACCGGGTGGATGCCAACGACCACAACGTCAATGCGCTTGAAGTGGCGATCGACGAGGACTGCACCCACATCATCGCACGCCGCCAGCCGACCGCGTCCGACCTGCGCATGGTGATGATGGTGGTGAAGACCATCACCGATCTCGAGCGCATCGGCGACGAAGCCGCCAAGATCGCACGCATGGCGAAGCTGATCCACCAGGCCGAACGCATCAGCCTGCCACGCTTCTCCGAAGTCAAATACATGGCCGATCTGGTGCTCGACATGCTGAGGAAGGCGCTCGACGGCTTCGCCCGGCTGGACGCCACCAAGGCGGTGGAAATTGCGCGTCAGGACCAATCGGTGGACGAGGAATTCCGCCTCAACCTGCGCCACCTGATCACCTTCATGATGGAAGACCCGCGCACCATCTCGGTCTTCATCGACATCCTGTTCGTCACCAAGGCAATCGAGCGCATGGGCGACCACGCCAAGAACATGTCGGAATACGTGGTCTACATGGTGAAGGGCAAGGACGTGCGCCACACCTCGCTGGAAGAGATCGAAAAGGAAGTCATGTAGCTTTCGGCGGCACGAACGAAAACGGGCTCCTCAGGGAGCCCGTTTTGTTTGCGGCCTGCCGTCTTTACCCGCAAGGGGTAGGCCGTGGTTGTAAAGCCGCTGTCCCAGGGGATACACCTTCGGATAAAGCGTCAACAACCATGCACTACCTGGCAGGCGGCACGTAGCCCGCAGCCGCGTCGACATTGCCGCCACCGAAAAAGTAGCGCTCCATCTGCTCCATCAGGTAGCCCCGGGCCTGCGGGTCAGCCAGATTGAGACGGTTCTCGTTGATCAGCATGGTCTGGTGGCGCTGCCAGCCGGCCCAGGCTTCCTTCGACACGTTCTCGAAAATCTTCTTGCCCAGATCGCCCGGCACCGGCTGGAAGGCCAGGCCTTCGGCTTCGCGCCCGAGCTTCACACAATTCACCATCCGCGTCATTTGCTGCTCCTGAAAAATTCAATCGTCCGATTTTAACCCAAGCTGCTTTTCGATTCGCCTGGCGAATACCCCCATTTCCTTTGCGGCCTGCTTGTCGCCGCGCGCCTCTGCCACGACGACGCCCTGCCGGTAGGCATCCAGCGCTTCCTGCCAGGATTCGGAATCGGTGAGTGCCTTGCCGAGCAGCTTCCAGGCGGCGGAATATTTGGGATCGTGTTCGACCGCTCGGCGCAGATGTTCGGCCGCCTTGGCCGAGTCGCCTATCTTGAGATACTCGTTGCCGAGCGAAAAACGCAGCAGCGCGTTGTCGCGGCCGGCCGTCAGCATGGCTTCGAAATTATCGATCGTGGACATGAATCCCCTTCAAGAATCGTTGCGCGCAGGCCGTCAGCGGGGCGCACCCGGCACGCAGAAACCCGAATGTATACGGAATATGTGAGGATTTCGAGCACCGGATGCATTCCGACGGTGGCCACACTGCGGGTTGTCGGAGGGGATTTTTATTTTCTCCAGAACACCGGGGTAAGCACCACCAGCAAGGTGAAAAATTCCAGACGCCCGAGCAGCATCGCAAAACTGCATACCCAGGTCTGGAAATCGTTCAGCACGGCATAGGTACTCGCGGGGCCGACCTGCCCCAGGCCGGGGCCGGTGTTGTTGACCATGGCGACCACGGCGGTGAACGCGGTGAACACATCGAGGCCGGATGCCGACAACGCGAACGACAGCACGACGATCGACGCGACATAGATGAACAGGAAGGCCAGCACCGCGTAGGTGATCTTGTTGGGCACCGGCTGCTTGCCAATTTTGGTGTGGACCGTGGCATTGGGATGCACCAGCTTGATGAGTTCGCGGTACACCTGCTTGTACAGCAGCATCGCGCGCAGCATCTTGATGCCGCCGCCGGTGGAGCCTGAACTGGCGATGAAGCTCGACAGAAACAGCATCCACAACGGAGCAAAATACGGCCACACATTGTAGTCAGTCGTCGAAAATCCGAGTGTGGTGGCGACCGAAATGGTGTTGAATGCCGCGAAGCGCAGCGCTTCGGGAAAATCTAGATAAAAACCTTTGTACAGCAGATAAAACGTCAGCCCGAGGATACTGGTGGCAAGCACGCCCAGAAACCAGCGAATTTCGGTATCGAAGCGATAGGCTATCAGGCTTCGCATGCGGAACGCCATGAAATGCGTGGAAAAGCTGATCGCCGCGATCAGCGCAAACAGCATGACGATGATTTCCAGGGTCACCGAATCGAAATACGCCATGCTGGCGTCGTGCGAGGACATGCCGCCCAGGCTCATCACGCTGAAAGCGTGAACGAGTGCATCCACCCAGTTCATGCCGGCGAGCCACAGCGCCAGGATGCAGAATCCGGTGATGATGGCATAGACCAGCCACAGCCCCTTGGCAGTTTCCGCCATGCGCGGAGTGAGCTTGCTGTCCTTCATCGGCGTCGGCGTTTCTGCCTTGAACAACTGCCGGCCGCCGACTCCCAGCATCGGCAGTGCGGCAACCACCAGTACGATCACTCCCATGCCGCCGATCCAGTGCATCTGGGTGCGCCAGATGTTGATCGAGGGCGGCAGGCCGTCCAGCCCCGACAGCACCGTGGCGCCGGTGGCGGTCAGCCCCGACACCGCCTCGAAATAGGCGTCGGTGAAACTGAGGTCCGGCATATGGACGAGCAGGGGAATGGCCGAGAAGACCGGCAACACTGCCCAAATCAGCACCACCAGCAGAAAACCGTCGCGGGTATGCAACTCTCGCTTGCCCCTGCGGGAGAACAGCCATAGCACCAGTCCGGACAGGAGCGTGGCGACAATCGCTTCGTCATAAGCCTTGTGCGCGCCATCCTCAAGCACAAGCGACACCGCCAGCGGCAGCAGGAATGCCACCGAAAACAGCATCAGCACTTTCGACAGAATGTGGAGGACAGGCAATATTTGCGACATCGGGCGTTACGCATGGAGCGGTTTCGGTTAGCGCGATGTTACCAGCGCCGGCCTTCAGCCACGCCAGAAAGCGCGGGTGAACAGCACGAATACGGTGAACAGCTCGAGCCGCCCCAGCAGCATGGTGAAGGCGAGCACCCATGTCTGGAAATCGCCGAGCCCTGCATAGTTCGTTCCCGGACCCACCTCGTTAAGGCCGGGACCGGCGTTGTTGATGCAGGCAATGACGGCGGAAAACGCGCTGGTGAAATCAAGACCGCTGGCCAGCAGCACCAGGGTCATCGTCACGATGGTGGCGATGTACATCATGACGAAGGCCTGGATCGCGAACACGATCTGGTTCGGCACGGCGTGGCCGCCGATCTTGACCGGCAGGCGTGCGGCGGGGTGCAGCTGACGCTCGAGTTCGCGCACGCCCTGGCGGAACATCAGCACCGCACGTATCATTTTCAGGCCGCCTCCGGTGGAGCCGGAACTCGCAGTGACGCAGCTCAGAAACAGCATCCACATCGGCGCGAAAATCGGCCAGTTGTTGAAGTCGGTGCTGGCAAAGCCGCAATCGGTGGCCAGCGACACCAGATTGAAACTGACATGGCGCAAGGCCGTCAGATATTCCGGATACACGCCCGCCTGCCAGACATACAGGCTGATGCCGAGACAGCTTGCAATCACCAGACCAAGTACACCGCGGACCTCGGGATCGTGGCGGTAGGCCGTCAGGCTGCGCTGGCGGAAGGCCAGGAAATGCGTGACGAAATTCAGCGCGGCCAGCATCATGAATACAATCAGTACGGCCTCGATCAGCGGCGAGTTGAAATAACCGACGCTGGCGTCGTGGGTGGAGAAACCGCCCAGGCTCAGCGCGGCGAAGGCGTGGCAGATGGCGTCGAACCAGTCCATCCCGGCAAGCTTCAGTGCCACGACGCACAGGGCGGTAAGCGCCGCATACATTGCCCACAGCAGCTTGGCGGTGTCGGCGATGCGCGGCGTGAGCTTGCTGTCCTTGATCGGGCCCGGCAGTTCGGCTTTCAGCAGCTGGCGCCCGCCGACGCCCAGCAGCGGCAGGATCGCCACCGCCAGCACGATGATGCCCATGCCGCCCAGCCATTGCAGCAGGTGCCGCCACAGGTTGAGCGAAGGCGGCAGGATATCGAGCCCGCTCATCACCGTGGCGCCGGTGGTGGTCATCGCGGAGAGGGTCTCGAAATAGGCGTCGGTAAAGCTCATGTCCGGCGCGTAGAGCATGAAGGGCAGGGTGGCGAAGGCCGGCAGGCCGGTCCACACCAGCAGCACCAGCAGGAAACCGTCGCGCACCTTGAGCTCGCGGCGCCAGCGGCGACCGACCAGACACAGGACAAAGCCGGCGACCAACGTGACGGCGAAGGACTCGTCGAACGCATGCTGCGCGGCATCGTGCGCGAAAAAAGCCGTCGCCAGCGGCGCCAGCATGGTGAAGGAAAAAATCAGGATCACCAGACCGAGCACATGCAGAACAGGTGCGACACGGTGCATGGGGAGGCTCATTTCAGATTGAACTCACACGAAGGTCGCAAGGGTTGCGTGTCGTACGGCAAGATCCGGCAACGAAGTGTCCGTTTGGGCGCCGCCTGAAATCAGAAGAATCCGAAGCCGACCTGAAACAGCTTTTCGACCTTGGGAATGATGCGTTTGTTGAGCGCGAACACGATGAGGTGGTCTTCCGCTTCGATCAGGGTGTCGTTATGNNCCGAACCCTCGGGCAAGGCCACGTCACCGATGCGCCGACCTACCACCTTGGAGGTTTTCAGGTCGCCGTGGACGACGATTTCGAGCACTTCGGCGGCGCCGCGGCGCAGGCTGTGAACCGCCGCCATGTCGCCGCGGCGGATCTTGGACAGCAGCGGACCGACAGTGGCCTGCGCCGGCGAGATGGCGATGTCGATCTCTCCGCCCTGCACCAGATTGACGTAGGCCGAACGGTTGATCAGCGCGATCACCCGCTGTGCGCCCATGCGTTTGGCCAGCAGCGCCGACATGATGTTGTCTTCGTCNNAAGCGCACAGAACACGTCGATCGACTCGACATTCTCCTGCTCCAGCAATTCCTCGTCGGTGGCATCGCCCTGCAGCACCAGGGTGCGATGCAGCTTCTCGGCCAGCAGCGCACAGGTGGCCTTGTTATGGTCGATCAGCTTGACTTCATAGTTGCGTTCGAGCGCGGCCGCCAGGCGCCGCCCGATGTTGCCGCCGCCAGCGATCATCACGCGCTTGACCGGCCGTTCCATGCGGCGCAGCTCGCGCATGACGACCGGGATATCCTGTTTGCGGGCGAGAAAGAACACCTCGTCGCCCGGCTCGATCACCGTGATGCCCTTCGGCACGATGCCGCGGTCGCGCCGGTAGATCGCCGCCACCCGGGCGTCGATATTCGGCATGTGCCGACGCAAATCCTGAAGTTCGTGGCCCACCAGCGGGCCGCCATGATAGGCGCGCACCGCCACCAGCCGCAGCTTGCCGTTGGCGAAGTCCAGCACCTGCAGGGCCTCCGGATGCTCGATCAGGCGCCGCAGCGTATCGGTGACTTCCTGTTCCGGGCTGATGATGTGGTCGACGCCGAAATGCTCGGACAGGAAATCGCTCTCGGTTTCAAGGAAATCGTTGGAACGGATCCGCGCTATGCGGGTGGGAATGTTGAACAGGGTGGCCGACAGGCGGCAGGCCACCAGATTGGTTTCGTCGCTCTGGGTGACCGCAACCAGCATGTCGGCGTCGTCGGCGCCGGCCATTTTCAGGATTGAGGGGTGGGCGGCATGGCCGCGCACAGTGCGCAGGTCGAAGCGGTCCTGCAGCAGCGACAACCGCTCGGTATCCAGGTCGACCACGGTAATGTCGTTGTTTTCGGCCACCAGGCTTGCGGCAAGATTGGCGCCGACCTGGCCGGCGCCGAGAATGATGATTTTCACGTGAGGGGCTTGTGCTTAGAGATCTTCGTCAAGACGACGGCCATGCCGGATATTGAGCTGCTTGAGCTTGCGGTAGAGATGGGTGCGCTCCAGCCCGGATTTGTCGGCAACCCGCGTCATGCTGCCGCCCTCCTTCTGGATCAGGTGTTCGAAATACATGCGCTCGAAGGCATCGCGCGCCTCGCGCAGCGGGATGTCGAGCGGGATGCCGTGTGCCACGGCGGGCGCCGCCTGCTTCATCGGGGCGAGCACGCGGTTGACGTCGGCGGCGTCGATTTCGCTTGCCAGCGCGGTGACCGCCAAGGTCCGCACCACGTTGTTGAGTTGCGGCAAATTGCCCGGCCAGTCGAAGTTGCGCAGCTGGTTAAGCGCGGGCGTGGTCAGCCGCCGCACCGGACAGACGCCCGTCTCGATCAGCTGCGCCAGCATGAAATTGGCGATCTCGGGCACGTCCTCGCGATGCTCGCGCAGCGGCGGCACCTGGATCGCCAGGCTGGACAGGCGGTAATACAAACGGCTGTCGAACTCACCTGCCGCGACCATGGCATCGAGACTGCGGCTGGCAGCGCAGACCAGGCGCGCGCCGCTGCCTTCGATGCGGTCTAGCAGCAGCCCTAGGCCTTTCTGTTCCAGGCGGGCCAGTTCGCAGGCATCCGGCAGATAGAGCGTGCCGTTGCCGAGCGATTCGACATAACTCAGCGGATCGGAAACCAGACGCGCACGATCCTTGATCTCGACCCACGGACTGCCGGGCTGATGCAGGAAATGGGCGCAGACTTCAAAGCCGCTGCCGGGTTCGCCGAGCAGCATGACCGGCGCGGTGTTGCCGGCGATCTGGGTGAGGCGCTTCTTCAGTTCGAGGATCAGCGGGCTGCGGCCGAGCGCCGACAGGTCCATGCTGGGGGCGCGGCGCGGCAACGCCACGCCGCGCTTGATCGCCTTGCTGACGGTATCGATCAGCTTGGCCAGCGCCACCGGTTTTTCCAGGAAGTCGGCCGCGCCGAGCTTGGTGGCTTCGACTGCGGTATCGATCGTGCCATGGCCGGACATCATCACCACCGGCATGGTGAGCTGGCCGCCGCCCGCCCATTCCTTCAGCAGCGTGACGCCGTCGGTGTCGGGCATCCAGATGTCGAGCAGGACCAGGTCCGGACGCCGCAATGCACGAAACGCCCGCGCCGCCTCGGCGTTTTCCGCCAGATGCACGTCATAGCCCTCGTCGGTCAGGATTTCCGACAACAACTCACGAATGCCCACTTCGTCGTCGACGACGAGAATATGCCCGCTCACGTGTGCTCCCCGACTGCTGCGAAAACGGGCAGCGCGATGCGGATGGCGGCACCGCCCGATTTGATGTTTTCGATCTGGATTTTACCGTGATGCTCTTCGATGATCTTTTTCACGATGGCCAGACCCAGGCCGGTTCCCTTGGCCTTGGTGGTTGCGTATGGCTCGAACAGCCGCGTCATCAGATGCTCCGGAAACCCGGCTCCATTGTCCGTTACGGTCAAACAAACTGCATGGTTGTTGAGGCGCGTGCTGACTTCGACACACGGTGCGGGGTGGCCGGTCAGCGCATCCTGCGCATTTTGCAACAGATTATGTATCACCTGACGCAATAATGTGGAGTCGCCCGCGATGCGCGGCAAATCGGGGTCGAGCTGCAGCGTCAATCCGAGCGCCCGGGCGTCATACAGCGCCAGCACCTCGCCCACCAGCGCATTGAGATCGAGCGCTTCGAGCTTGGCACGCGGCATGCGTGCATAGCCGGCGAAGGCATCGACCATGCTTTTCATGGCGGCGACCTGGTTGACGATGGTCTGCGTGGCGCGCGTGAGGAACTCCGCATCCGCCGCCTGCAGACGGCCGTCGAGCTTGCGCGCGATGCGCTCGGCCGACAGCTGGATCGGGGTGAGCGGATTCTTGATTTCGTGCGCCAGACGACGCGCCACTTCGCTCCATGCGGCGTTGCGTTCTGCATCGATCAGCTTGGTCACATCGTCGAACACCAGCACGTAGCCTCGCTCCACGCCCGGCGGCAGGCGGGTGCCGCGCAGCAGCAGCGACTGGTTGCCGCCGGGGCCGGCGTAATCGATCTGCTCCTGCCATTCGCCCTCATGCTCGGCAAAGCGCGCCGCAACCATCACGCCAAACTCATGCACGACCTCGCCCGGCTGCCCCAAACCGGCAAGAAGCTGCGTGTCCAGCGCCGCCGAGTCCACGCCCAGGATCTGAGCCGCTGCGCTGTTCATGGTGCGTACCCGCAGGGCCTCGTCGAGAACCACCACGCCCGACGACAGGTTGGCCAGCACGCGCTCGAGAAAGGCCTTGGCCTGCTCGGTCTGCTGATGGTTCTGCGCGACCTGTTCGCGCGCATCGGAGAGCTGGCGGGTCATGCGGTTGAACGACTGGATCAGCACGCCCAGTTCGTCGCGGCTTTTCAGCGAGGGCATCTGCGAAAAATCGCCCTTGGCCACCGCACGGGTGCCACGTGCCAGCGAGCGCAACGGCGCGCCGAGGCGCTCCNNCAGGGTCATCAGCAGGGCCAGCATCAGCGTCAACGTCAGCGCAACGCCATAAATGCGCTTCAGGCCCAGCCGCGACACCGCGATCTGCTGGTATTCCTGGTACGCCAGCTGCACCGCCTGCGCGTCGCGTGCAAGGCTGGCCGGCACTGGCTGCACCAATTGCAGCACGCGCGTATCACTGGTCAGTGCGCTGGTATACACCGGCACGATGACGTGCATGACAAGCCCACGCTCGGCCACTTCCTCGATGCGGCTGTAGGGCTGCTGCTGCCGCACCTGCCACAGCACGCTGCGTTCGGGCAGCACCGGCAGCAGCGTGCCGCTATCGCCGCTGACGTGGGCAATGACGCCGCCGCGCTCGTCGAACAGGGTCAGCTCCTGCACTGCGCTTTGCTCGCGCAGCGTGGAAAGGCTGGTGATGACCGATCCCATGCCCTCGTCCGACAGCGTCAACGCCATGCGCTGCGCTTTCTTGTCCAGCTCGCGCAGCAGATCGTCGAGCGCCGCCTGGCCGAGATTGACGCCGGAAGCGAGCGCATTGTCGACGCGCACGTCGAACCAGGTCTCGATCGAGCGATTGAGGAAGAACACCGAGGCGCCATACACGACCAGACCNNCTTTTGCAGCCACCACAGACGCCACCCCAGCAGCACCAGCAGCGCCACCCCGAGTATGCCGCCGCCGACAAACAGGGTCGGCAGGGTATCGGAGAACACAGCGCTGTCGCCGCTGGCATAGAACAGCAGCGCCAGCAGCGCGATGCCCATGATGAGGGCGGCGGCGATCAGGCTGCGCATCAGGGCAAAGGCGGGGAGGGAGAAAGGGCGGGGGGCGCCTCGAACGACCAGTCGTACCAGGCGGTGACCAGCTCCCATTTGTCGCTGGTGACCGCGCCGATGGACAGCGGCTTGGGCAGTTGTGCGGTGTCGAGGCGCAGGCGCAGGCGGGCANNCTCGTAGCGCTGTCCGGCCTTGAGCGCGCCGCGCTCCAGCATCTGCCAGGCTTCGACCCGCCCCAGCAGCGCCAACGCTTCCTCAAGAGTGGCGGCAGTGCGCGTGACATAGCCCGACTCGACGACATAGCGCCGCAGCAGCAAATGATAGTAAATCCGCATTTTGCGCACCGGCTCGGCAATGTCTTCGGCAAACCACCAGCTGCGTGGCCGGGTCAGTTCCAGCTCGAGCAGAAAATGCAGGTTGATTCCCTTGGTCAAGGCGTCCTGGAGCGTGGCATTGAGCACGATGTCGATGTCGGCATCCAGGGCATAGCCTTGCGGCACGGCCCGGATTTCGGCCTGCTTGATCGCGCTTTTGTCACTGGCCAATGCACCGCCCGACATGCCCAGCCAGCAGCCCAACAGCAGCGCAGCCAGCCAGCGCAGTGCCGGGTCAAGTCTTGCGCAACAGGGCGTAATAAAAACCATCATGCTCGGCATCGGGCAGTAGCGGCCTATCGGACAAAGGTTCAGGAAGCGCACAGCGCTCGGCATCGCTTGCATGGCGAGCCAGGAACGCCTGCACCTGCCCCTCGTTTTCTTCATGGAATATGGAACAGGTGGCGTAAAGCAATGTACCACCCGGGGCCAGCAGTCGCCAGAGCGCCTCCAGCATAACGGCCTGTTGCGCGGCAAATTGAGTGATATCTTCGGGGCGGCGCAGCCATTTGATGTCGGGGTTGCGGCGCACGNNCGGTCGAACGGCTTGCCGTCCCACCACCCATCAGGCTGCGCGGCGTCGCCTTCGATCAGGGTGGCATGCAGCTGCAGTCGGTCGAGGTTGTCCTGCACCCGCGTCAGTCGCGCAGCGTCGACGTCGAGCGCGCTGAGGTCGACCTCAGCGCGTTCCAGGACATGGCCGGCCTTGCCCCCTGGCGCAGCACAGGCATCCAGGACGCGTTCGCCCGGTTGCGCGTCGAGCAGTCGCGCGGCCCACTGCGCACCGGCGTCCTGTACCGACACATGACCTTCGTCGAAACCGGGCAGGCTGTGCACCGGCACCGCCCGATCGAGGGTGACCGCGTCCGGGCCGGTTTGATGCGCCGGCAGTCCGGCCTCGTTCAGGCGACGCAGATAGCTCGCCACGTCACCGTGACGGCAGTTGACGCGCAGCGTGAACGGCGGGNNAGCAGGCTGGCGTCGAGGATGGCCTGCCAGTGATGCGGATGCTCGGCCTGCAGTTTGCCGATCCACCAGTCGGGGTGCGACCAGCGTGCGGACGGCTGTTCGTCGGCGACTTTCTCCAGCTCGGCGCGGCGGCGCTGGAAATTGCGTAGCACCGCATTGGCCAGCCCGCGACGCCAGCCCTGACCAGCTGCCGTGACGGCGTTGTGCACGACAGCGTGCGCCGGCGCGCGAGTGTAGGCCAGCTGATACAGCGCCACGCGCAACAGCCAGCCAAGTTCGGGGTCGGTCAGCGGGCGCTCCAGCAGCGCCGTCAGCCAGGCATCCAGGCGCCCCAGCTGACGCAGGCTGCCGTACACGATGTCCTGCAGGGCACCGCGCTCGCCCGGCGTGTGAAGCAGCGTCAGGTAACGCGGCAGCACCTGGTGCAGTGCCGCACCGGCGAGCACGTCTTCCAGAGCGCTGGCGGCCATTTTTTGCAGCTTACGCATGGGGGACTCCGCTCCGCGTGGTGTTCTGATTCATTCAGTGCCGAGATGCGTGCCCGCTGCCAGCGATCGTCCGGCGAGCCATGCCGCCGCCGCCATCCGCTTGCTGCCGGCGGGCTGGACTTCCAGCAGGGCGAGCGCGTCCCGGCCACAGGCAACGACCAACTGCTCCGCGTCGGCGTGCAGCACGGTTCCCGGCACGCCGCTCCCGGCGACCGCCTGCGCAGCCCATATTTTCAGTGGTGTGCCGTCCAGCAAGGTCCATGCACCCGGCACCGGATTGTAGGCGCGCACGGCGCGCGCCAGCGCATCAGCGGGCTGGCTCCAGTCCAGCCGCGCTTCCTCCTTGCTGAGTTTGGCGGCATAAGTGGCCTGGCTGTCGTCCTGCGCCACAGGAACCAGCGTGGCGTAATTCGCCAGCGCCGCCACGATGGCCGCTGCACCCGCTGCGGCCAGGACATCGTGCAGACTGGCCGCGGTATCGCTGTCGCCGATCGGCACCACGGTTTTGGCCAGCATCGCCCCGGTATCGAGGCCGACATCCATCTGCATGATGGTGATGCCGGTTTCCATGTCGCCTGCGAGAATCGCCCGCTGGATCGGTGCCGCCCCGCGCCAGCGCGGCAGCAGCGAAGCATGGATGTTGAGGCAGCCGTAGCGCGGCAGATCCAGCACGGCCTGCGGCAAGATCAGCCCATAGGCCGCAACCACCATGACGTCTGCATCGGCTGCGCGCAACTCAGCCTGCACCTCGGGCGTTTTCAAACTCGCGGGCTGGTATACCGGCAGCCCGCGCGCCAGGGCGGCCTGCTTGACCGCGCTGGGAGCGAGCCTCATGCCGCGACCGGCGGGACGGTCGGGCTGGGTCAGCACCAGGACGATGTCGTGCCCGGCGTCTGCCAGAGCGTCGAGGGCGGCAGCCGCAAACGGCGGCGTGCCGGCAAAAATGATGCGCACGGGCCGGCTCAGAGCGATGCGCGCACCGGCGCAGCATCGGGCCGGTGTTCGCGCGCCTGCTTCAACAGCTTGGCCTTGATGCGGTTGCGTTTGAGGTTGGACAGATAATCGACGAAGACCTTGCCTTTCAGGTGGTCCATTTCGTGCTGGATGCACACGGCCAGAAGGCCGTCGGCGTTGAGCTCGAAGGGCTTGCCATCGCGGTCGAGCGCGCGCACGGTGACGCGTTCGGCACGCTGGACCTTGTCGAAAATGCCGGGCACCGACAGGCAGCCTTCCTCGCTTTCCTCGCGGCCCGACTCGGCAACGATCTCGGGATTGATGAACACCCGCAGCTCGTCGTGGGTTTCGGAAATATCGATGACGATGACGCGTTCGTGGACATTGACCTGGGTCGCCGCCAGCCCGATGCCCGGCGCGGCGTACATGGTCTCGGCCATGTCGTCGACCAGCTGCCGCATGCGCGCGTCCACCGCGGCTACCGGCTTGGCGATGGTATGCAGGCGCGCATCGGGGTAGTGCAAAATATCGAGTCTGGCCATAAGAAGCTTTACGAATGAACGGGCTGGGCGCACACTTTGATGCAGAATCTGCATTTATTGTGCACGGCCCTAAATATAAGACAGCGGATAGCCGTTAGCTAAGCGCACAGTATATTTTCAACGCAAAATTAGACAAGGTCTAAATGGAGGGTTCCCCCGTGCGTCAACTCGTTGTTACTCTTGCCCTGCTGCTGGCTGCGCCCGCGCTGGCCGATACTCTTAAACTGCAGGACAACGCGCCGGACACCTACGTGGTGGTCAAGGGCGATACGCTGTGGGACATCTCCGGCAAATTTCTCAAGGACCCGTGGCGCTGGCCGCAGATCTGGAACCTGAACCGCGAAGAAATCAAGAATCCGCACTGGATCTATCCGGGCGACATGATCGTGCTCGACAAGAGCGGCACGGCGCCGCGGCTGTCGCTGGTCAAGGGTGGCAAGAACGGCATGCAGACCGTCAAGCTGTCGCCCGGCGCGCGCGCGACCGACATCAGCAATGATGCCATTCAATCGATACCGATCCGGGTGATCCACCCCTTTCTGTCGCAACCGCGCGTGGTCCCCCTCGGCGCGTTCGACGGCGCACCCTTCATTCTGGGCAGCAACGTCGAACGCGTGGTGTTCGCGACCGGCGACGACGTCTATGCCACCGGCGGCAAAGGCGGCGTCTCACGCTGGAATGTGCTGCGTCCCGGCAAGCCGCTCAAGGATCCCGAGACCGGCGAAGTGCTGGGGCACGAAGTCGAGTACCTGGGCGATGCGCGCACCCTGGTAGAAGGCGCGCCGCAAAAAATCCGCATCACGCAGTCGGTGAAGGAAATTCTGGCCCGGGACAAACTGGTCGAGGCCGATGACATCACCACCTTCGAGTACATTCCGCACGCCCCCGAAGGCCGGATCAGCGGCCGCATCATCTCGGCTTACGGCAGCCTGTCTGACAGCGGCCGCTATCAGACCGTGGTGATCAACCGCGGCAGCCGCGATGGCCTGGAGCCCGGCCATGTACTGTCGGTCTTCCGCGAGGGCCAGGCGGTCACGCTCACCCGCGACGAAAAGGATCGCATGACCTGGGTCAACGAAAAGTCCGCGGGCGTTCCCAACGGCGGCGCCTGGTTGTACAACGACGTGCGCTGCCTGAAGGAAAACAGCAAGGTCACTTACGATCAGGTGGCCGATGTGCGCAACGCCTTCCGCAGCACCTGCCTCGGCAACACCAGCGATCGTGCGGTCAAACTGCCCGATGCCCGCAGCGGTCTTGTGATGGTCTATCGCGTGTATGACCGCGTGTCGTATGCACTCATCATGGATTCCGATGGGCCGGTCTATCTGCTCGATACGGTGAAAAACCCCTGAGCATGCCAGCCACCGAGAGACGCTGCGAACGTGTCTGATGCCTGGCTGCACCTTGCCCTTGCGCCGGGGGTCGGCAATACCAGCCTCATTCGTCTGCTAACGGCCTTCGGTTCACCGGAGGCCGTTTTGACATCCGGTCGTGCCGCACTGTCGGCCCACCTTACCCAGGCTCAGTGCGACGCGCTGCTGGCCGAACCCGACACCGCTCGACTCGAGGCCGTGCAAACCTGGCTCGCCCAGCCCGGCAACAGCCTGATGACGCTGGCCGACGAAGACTATCCAAAGAGCCTGCTTGAAATCGCCGATCCCCCCGCCGTGCTGTACTGCAAGGGGCGCCGCGCCCTGCTGAACCAGCCCTGTCTCGGCATCGTCGGCAGCCGCAACGCCACCCCGCAGGGGGTGCGCGATGCAGAAGCCTTTGCCCACGCGCTGTCCGACGCCGGGCTCACCATTGTCAGCGGGCTGGCACTGGGTATCGACGCGGCAGCGCATCGCGGCGGGCTGGCCGGCGCCGGTTCCAGCGTGGCCATCATCGGCACCGGGCTCGACCGCATCTATCCGGCGCGCAACAAGGCGCTGGCGCACAGACTGGCCGAGACCGGCCTGATCGTGTCGGAATTCGCGCTGGGCACTGCGCCCTTGCCGGGCCATTTTCCGCGTCGCAACCGGCTGATCAGCGGCCTGTCCCGCGGCGTGCTGGTGGTGGAGGCCGCGCCCGACAGCGGCTCGCTGATCACCGCGCGGGTGGCCACCGAGCAGGGACGCGAGGTATTCGCCATCCCAGGGTCGATTCATTCGCCGCTGGCGCGCGGCTGCCATGCGCTGATCAAGCAGGGCGCCAAGCTGGTCGAATCCGCCGCCGACATTCTCGACGAGTTGGCCTGTCAGCAGCGGCTGACCCCGCCGATGCTCCCGGAAACCCTGCGCGACCCGGTGCTGGATGCGCTGGACGGTGCACCAGCCAGCCTGGACGCGCTGGCACAAAGAACCGGGTTGACGCTGGATGCGCTTTCAGCGAAGCTGTTGACGCTTGAACTGGAAGGGCGAATTGCATCCTTGCCCGGCGGGCGCTACCAAAAAATCCACTGACACTATGCTCGACATTCTGGTTTACCTCTACGAAAGCTTCCGCATGGCGGAGCTGGCGCCCGATCGCGATGCGCTGGAAAAGCGCCTGTTTGCCGCCGGTTTCGAAGAAGCCGACATCAACGCAGCGCTCGACTGGTACGCCAATTTGACCGGCAGCGCAACCCATGAACGACTGGCCCAAGCCTACGACCGCCATTACGCGCCCGAGGAACTCGAGCGCCTGAACGACGCCTGCCGCGCCGAGCTGGCCTATCTGGTCGGCGCCGAAATTCTCGACCCCGAATCGCGGGAATGGGTGATTTCCGGCCTGATGGCGCTGGGCGGCGAGGACATCGAGCCTGACCATGTGCGCTGGATGACGCTGATCGTGCTGTGGAGCCGCGGACTGATCGAGCATTTCACCCACCTTGAAGACATGCTGTTGAATCACGAGCCGGGGCGTCTACATTAATCATCTATGTCCAAGCTCGTCATTGTCGAATCGCCGTCGAAATCCAAAACGCTGAAAAAATACCTCGGCGCGGACTACGAAATCCTCGCCAGCTACGGCCACGTGCGCGACCTGGAGCCGAAGACTGGCGCGGTCGATACCGAAAACTTCTCGATGAAGTACCAGGTCATCGAACGCAACGCCAAGCACGTCGATGCCATCGTCAAGGCTGCCAAGAAGGCCGACGAAGTGCTGCTGGCAACCGACCCGGATCGCGAAGGCGAGGCGATTTCCTGGCACATCAGCGAAATCCTCAAGGAACGCAAGGTCAAGACGCCGATGAAGCGGGTGGCCTTCTACGAGATCACCGAATCGGCCATCCAGGACGCGGTGCGCCACCCGCGCGAGATCGCGTCCGACCTGGTCGACGCGCAGCAGGCACGTCGAGCGCTGGATTACCTGGTCGGCTTCAACCTGTCGCCGCTGCTGTGGAAGAAAATAAGCCCCGGCCTTTCCGCCGGACGCGTGCAGTCGCCCGCGCTGCGCATGATCGTCGAACGCGAGGAGGAAATCGAAGCCTTCGTGCCGCGCGAATACTGGTCGCTGCATCTCGACAGCCACAAGGGCAGCCAGCCGTTCACCGCCAAGCTCACCCACTTCAAGGGCGAGAAGCTCGAGCAGTTCACGGTCGAGCACGAGGCGCGCAGCAAGGAATGGCTGGCTACGCTGGAGGGCCGCGATGCCACGGTGATGCGCATCGAGAAGAAGCGCCGCGCCCGCCATCCCGGCGCGCCCTTCACCACCTCGACCCTGCAGCAGGCCGGCGTGCGCCAACTCGGCATGACGACCGACCGCGTGATGCGCACCGCACAGCAGCTGTACGAAGGCATCGATCTGGGCGAAGGCCCGGTCGGCCTCATCACCTATATGCGAACCGATTCGGTGAACCTGGCACAGGAAGCGATCACCGACATCCGCAAGTATGTGGGCGCCAACTTCGACAAGGAATTCCTGCCGCCGTCCGCGATTGCCTACAAGGCCAAGACCAAGAACGCGCAGGAAGCGCACGAAGCGGTGCGCCCGACTTCGGTGACGCGCACGCCCGAGGCGGTGAAGCAATTTCTCACGCACGACCAGGCGCGGCTCTACGAGCTGATCTGGAAGCGTACCGTCGCCTGCCAGATGACGCCGGCGCAGTTCGACACCGTCGCCGCCGACATCACAGTGGGCGAGGGGACTTTCCGCGCCACCGGCCAGACCCTGGCGTTCGCCGGCTTTCTCGCGGTATATCAGGACGACGAGGACGAAGAAGGCGAATCCAAGCTGCCGGTGCTGGCCGAGGGCGAAACCTTGCCGGTCGACAGGCTCTACGGCGAACAGCATTTCACCCAGCCGCCGCCGCGCTATACCGAGGCGTCACTGGTGAAGGCGCTGGAAGAATATGGCATCGGCCGCCCATCGACCTACGCCAGCATCATTTCCACCCTGCAGGACCGCGAATACGTGGTGCTGGAGAAGAAGCGCTTCCAGCCGACCGACGTAGGCCGTCTGGTCAACTGCTTTCTCACCCGCCATTTCAGCCACTACGTCGACTACGACTTCACCGCCAAGCTGGAGGACAAGCTTGACGACGTGTCGAACGGCACGCGGGTGTGGACGCGGCTGCTGGGCGAGTTCTGGAAGGAATTCGACGGCGACCTCAAGGCCAAGCAGGGCGTCGAGCGCGGCTGCCCGATCCTGGAAGCCTGCCCCAAGTGCGGCAAGCCGCTGTTCATGCAGGCGAGCAAGCGCGGACTCTTCATCGGCTGCTCCGGCTATCCGGAATGCGATTACACGCGCCCGCTGCACGCAGCCACTGCCGAGGGCGACAACATCCTCGGCAAGGATCCGGCGAGCGGGCTCGACGTCAAGCTGCTGTCCGGGCGTTTCGGCCCCTACGTGCAGATCGGCGAGATGCCGGAAGACAAGAAGGCGCCGAAGCCGCGCCGCGCCTCGTGGCCGAAGGAAATTCCGCTCGACCAGGCGACGCTCGAACTAGCGCTGAAATTCCTCTCGTTGCCGCGCGAAGTCGGCCACCATCCGACCACCGGCCTGCCCATCGTCGCCAACAACGGTCGCTTCGGCCCGTATCTCTTGCACGACGGCAAGTTCAAGTCGATTCCCAAGACCGACAGCGTCTACGAAATCGATCTGCCGCGCGCGCTCGAAGTTTTGGCGATGGAACGCGCACCGCGCGGCGCCGATTCGGCCGCCTCGGTGCTGAAGAGCCTGGGCCCGCACCCGGAGGACGGCAAGGACATCACCGTGCGCAGCGGCCGCTACGGCCCCTATGTGAAGCACGGCAGCACCAACGCCACCCTGCCGAAGGACATCACCCCGGAAGAGATCACGCTGGATGAAGCGATCGGACTGATCGCCGCGCGTGTGGCCAAGGGCCCGGCCAAGAAGCCGGTGAAAAAGGCCGCGGCCAAACCTGCGGCGAAGAAGAAGGAAAAATCCGCCGAAGCGGTGGAAACGAAGAAACCCGCAGCGAAAAAAGCGACAACCAAAAAGGCGCCCGCCAAGCNNAGCCTGCCACAGCCAAGAAGCCTGCCAGCAAAAAACCGGCCGCATGAGTAGCCAGCCCCTGCTGCTCATGGTCAATGCCTTCATCGGCACGGCCGGCTACAAAAAACTGTATCAGGAACTGGGTTACACCGTCGTCACCGAATGGTCGGAGCGCAAGGCGATCAGCCTGGTACGCAAAACCCCGCCCGCCGTCATCGTGGCCGACTTTTACCACCAGACGGATTTCCGCGACCGACTTTCCAATCTCGAATCCCTGCTGGCAGCGGTGCAAAGCGCACCCGACACCCGCATTCTGGTTTTCTACGAAGCGGCCCACCAGGCCGTCCTCGACAAGGTCAGCGCCCGTTTGCGCATCGACGCCGCCTTGACGCTGCCTGTACAGGAAGACAGCTTGCGCATCATGCTGCAGACCTGGCTTGAAGACGCATCTGCCTGAATCGGATATAAACTTTTTTCCCGGCTGACCGTTAACCATTCGTCCTTGTGTGGAGATGACATGATGCGCCTTGCCATTATTCCCCTGCTTCTCGTTTCAGCTTTAGCCCAGGCCGCCCCCCTAACCTTAGGCGTCGTGCTCGATCAGAACGAGTCGATCGCCGATGCGGGCACCAATCAAACCTACCGCGCTTTCGCCAAAGAGATCGAACGCGCAGTGGGCCAGCCGGTACGCCTGCAGTATTACAAGCGCGGCTTCTCTGCCATCAAACAGGCCAAGGATGGCACGCTGGACATGGTATTCGGCCCCGCACAGGTGATCGCCAACATCGGCAAATTCAAATTTGAGCCGATCCTGAAATCCAACGAAACGACATCCGTTGCCTTCGTTGCCGGCCCTCGCTACACGGGGACGCTGGCCGCCAAATCCCAGGCCCGGCTCGGCGTACCCGATTATGAATCGCTGATGGGTGGCATGGCGCGCAGCGAAATCAACAGCCGCGGGCTGGCGAAATCCGACTTTGCGGAAATCAAGTTCCATCGTATGGCGGAAGCCCCGTTATATGGCTTGAAGCTGGGCCGCTACGACCTCGCCGTCGCCTCTGCGGAGGAAGCAAAAACCTGGACTGCCGCCAATGGCGGACGCATCGTTTTCACCAGTGCGTCCGTACCGTTGCGGGCGCTGAGCGTCCAGCCGGAAACCGTTCCTGCGGGTACCCAGCAAAAACTGACGACTGCGTTGATGGCAGGAAACAGCCTCAAGCTTGCGCTCAGCACCGCCACCAAGGCTGATTTCAAAAGCGTCGCCTCGATGCTGAACACCACGCCCACCAGTCTTCCAGGCGCCAAGATCATTTCCGCTGCAGAAGCCAAGGCATTGATCGCAAAAGGGATGCCTGTTTATGACGTGAGGGCGGAAGAAGAATACAAAACTGCCCACGTTCCCGGCGCCATTCTGGTGTCCTACAAGGAAGGCAGCGCCAAGGAAGTCGGATTCGATCCGGCAGATGACCAGTTTTCACTCAACAAGCTGCCCAAGGATAAAAATGCGCCGTTCATGATGTACTGCGACGGCACCATCTGCTGGAAGAGCTACAAGTCTGCGGTCATGGCGATCCAGGCCGGATGGAAAAATGTTTACTGGTTCCGCGGCGGCTTTCCGGAATGGAAAGAAGCAGGGTTTCCCATCGAATCAAAGAAAAACTGAAGTATTCCACTACATCAAAAAAGCCCGGACTAGTCCGGGCTTTTTTGGATCCGCGCAGGAAAACCCGCAGACTTATACGTCCAGGTTACGAACGCCCAGGGCGTTCGTTTCGATGAAGTTGCGGCGGGGTTCGACCTCGTCTCCCATCAGTGTGGTGAAAATCTGATCGGCGGAAATCGCATCCTCGATCTGGACTTTCATCAGGCGGCGCACTTTGGGATCCATGGTGGTTTCCCAAAGCTGCTCGGGATTCATCTCGCCAAGACCCTTGTAGCGCTGGATGCTCATGCCGCGTTTGACTTCGGCCAGGAACCAGTCCATCGCCTCGCGGAAGCTTTGCACCGGCGCTTCCTTTTCACCGCGTTTGGCTCGGGCACCCAGACCGATCAGGTCGCGCAAGAGATCGCCGACCTTGACGAGCTGGTTGTAATCGCCCGTCTCGAGCAAGTCCGCTTCGAGGAAGCTGATGTGTGCGTTGCCGTGGGCATGGCGGGTGATGCGCAGGCGATGGCTGTCGGTTTCGCTGATGTATTCGGCCGCGACCTTGAATTTCTGTTCGTCCAGTACGGCGCCAAGGCTGGCTTCCGCCAGCATGGCAGCGCCGCTGTCGGCCAGGCTCAGACGCGGGATCCGCATCAGCGCCTGCAGCACGTCTTCCGGCAGCAGGCGTGCCAGGCGATCGCTGACTGCCTCGGCGAGGAAATACTCGCGCGCCAGCGTTTCCAGCGCTTCTCCCGAGATCGGCATGGCACCATCCATCGGCGTCAGTTCGGCTTCCTTCATCGCCTCGGCCATCAGGTGTTCCTTAAGCGCATGCTCATCCTTGATATAGCGCTCGGAACGGCCATGCTTGACCTTGTAGAGTGGCGGCTGCGCGATGTAGATGTGGCCGCGTTCCACCAGCTCAGGCATCTGGCGGTAGAAGAAGGTAAGCAACAGGGTGCGGATGTGCGCGCCATCGACGTCGGCATCGGTCATGATGATGATGCGGTGGTAGCGCAGCTTGTCGGGGTTGTAATCTTCCTTGCCGATGCTGGTGCCGAGCGCGGTGATCAGGGTAGCGATCTCCTGGCTGCCGATGACCTTGTCGAAACGTGCACGCTCGACGTTGAGGATCTTGCCCTTGAGCGGCAGGATCGCCTGGAACTTGCGGTCGCGGCCCTGCTTGGCTGAACCGCCTGCGGAATCGCCCTCGACCAGATAGATTTCGGACAATGCCGGATCCTTTTCCTGGCAGTCCGCCAGCTTGCCGGGCAGTCCCAGGCCATCCATCACCCCCTTGCGGCGCGTGATCTCGCGCGCCTTGCGCGCAGCTTCGCGGGCACGCGCGGCGTCGACGATCTTGGCGCACAGCAGCTTGGCGTCGTTGGGGTTTTCGAGCAGGAATTCGGCCAGTTTCTGGCCGACGACTTCCTGCACCACCGGTTGCACTTCGCTCGATACCAGCTTGTCCTTGGTCTGCGAGGAGAATTTGGGCTCCGGGACCTTGACCGACAGCACGCAGGTCAGACCTTCGCGCATGTCGTCGCCGGTGGTTTCGACCTTGGCCTTTTTGGCCACTTCGTTTTCCTCGATGTACTTGTTCAGCACCCGCGTCATCGCCATCCGCAGGCCGGTCAGGTGGGTGCCGCCGTCGCGCTGCGGGATGTTGTTGGTGAAGCACTGCACGGTCTCGGTGTAACTGTCGTTCCACTGCATCGCGACTTCGACGGTCATGCCGTCCTTCTCGCCGATGGCGGAAAATATCTTGGGATGCAGCGGATTTTTCAGGCGGCTCATGTACTCGACGAAGCCCTTGACGCCGCCCGAGTGCGCAAAGTTTTCGGACTTGCCGTCGCGGTGATCGATCAGTTCGATCTTCACGCCGTTGTTGAGGAAGGACAGTTCCCGGATGCGCTTGGCAAGGATGTCGAAGTGGAACTCGACATTACCGAAGATCTCATCGTCCGCGAGGAAATGCACTTCAGTACCACGGCCTTCGGCTTCGCCGACCACCTGCATCGGCGAGACTTCCACGCCGTTCTGGATTTCGATCGGGCGGTCGAGCACCTTGCCCTGGTTGAAGGTCATTGCGTATTTCTTGCCGTCACGACGCACGATCAGCTTCAGCCATTTCGACAGGCCATTGACGCACGACACGCCGACGCCGTGCAAACCGCCCGACACCTTGTAGCTGTTCTGGTTGAACTTGCCGCCTGCGTGCAGCACGGTCATGACGATTTCTGCCGCGCTACGCTTGGGTTCGTGCTTGTCGTCGAACTTGATGCCGACCGGGATGCCGCGGCCATTGTCGGAAATCGAGATCGAGTTGTCGGGGTGAATGATGACCTTGATGTCGTCGCACCAACCGGCCAGCGCTTCGTCGATGGCGTTGTCCAGTACCTCGAACACCATGTGGTGCAGGCCGGTTCCGTCGGAGGTGTCGCCGATGTACATGCCGGGCCGCTTGCGCACCGCCTCCAGGCCTTCAAGCTGCTGGATGCTGTCTTCGTCGTAGCCGCCGTTCACATCACCGGGCATTGCATTGTCGGGCTTGTCGCTCATGGTGTTCTTGCCCCGCATGGGGCGTTCCTGTTGGTTTGTTACAAGGTATGTGCAGTGATCATGCTGCTCAGATACGCATCGGCATCACGACATACTTGAAGCCGGGTTCGCCTTCGCTCGTCAGCAGCATGCTGCTGTTGGCGTCGCCCAGCGACAGCGTGATGTCTTCGGTATTGACGGCGCCGAGACCATCGAGCAGGTAGGTCACATTGAAACCGACGTCCAGGGGATCGCCGTTGTAGCTGACTTCGATCTCGTCGGCGGCTTCTTCCTGTTCGTTGTTGTTGCAGACGATGCCGAGCGTGTTCTCGCTCATCACCAGGCGCACGCCACGGAACTTCTCGTTCGACAGAATGGCTGCGCGCTGCAGTGCCTGCATCACGCTCTGGCGATTGGCCTTGAGGTGACGCGGCTGGTTGGCCGGAATCACGCGCTGATAGTCGGGGAATTTGCCGTCGACAACCTTGGTCACCAGTTCGGTACCAGGCAGCGTGATGGTGACCTGGTTGGTTCCGATGCGAAGTTCGACCGGCTCGTCGACATCGCTCAGCAGTTTGGAGAGTTCGACCACGGTCTTGCGCGGAATGATGACTTCGCGAGCCTCGGCTTCGGTTTCCAGCTGGGTCTCGGCGTAGCTCAGGCGATGGCCGTCGGTGGCTACCACGCGCAATTGCTTGCCGTCCAGCACCAGCAGCATGCCGTTGAGGTAATAGCGGATGTCCTGGCTGGCCATGGCGAATTGCACCAGCTGCAACAGGCGCTTCAGCGATTTTTGCGGCAGGCTGATTGCTTCACCCAGCCCGGCCCCGGTTTCGACACGCGGAAAATCGGCGGCGGGAAGCGTTTGCAGTGTGAAACGCGACTTGCCCGCGCTGACCACGACCTGGCTGTCCTTGGTATCGAGCTTGATCTTGGCGGAATCCGGCAATGCACGCACGATATCGAACAGCTTGCGTGCGGCAATGGTGATCGCAAAGTCTTCGCCTGATGCCGCATTGTCCAGCTGGGTGCTGACCTGCAATTCCAGATCGGTCGCAAGCACGGTCAGTTTGCCGGCCTTTTTTTCCAGCAGCAGGTTGGACAGGATCGGCAGGGTATGGCGCCGCTCGACCACGCCGACCACTGCGGACAGGGAAGCCAGAAGTGCGTTGCGTTCGCTTTGTACTAATAGCATTTATATATTCCTGAGAATCATAATAAAGGCGGCCTGAAACTGGGGATAAGCCTTTTTACCGAATTAAAACAGCCGCTTGTTTGTTTTTTTGGGTGTGGGTAAAACCTTGGCCATACGGTAGCGATGGGGATGAATTATTCCATATCGAGAGCAGGGCCTGTCTTATCCACATTTCATCCTCAGCCTGTCAGGCTTTGCAGCAACACTAGATAATCACGCCCGATGTCGGCTTCGGTCTCGCGCAATTCGGCGACCTTGCGGCAGGCATGAATCACCGTGGTGTGATCGCGGCCGCCGAACGATTCGCCGATCTCCGGCAGGCTCTGGTTGGTGAGTTCCTTGGCCAGCGCCATCGCAATCTGACGCGGGCGGGCCAGGTTGCGGGTGCGCTTCTTGGAAAACATGTCGGCGACCTTGATCTTGTAGAAGTCGGCGACGGTTTTCTGGATGTTTTCGATCGAGACCATGCGCGAGGTTGACGCAATCAGGTCGCGCAGCGCTTCCTTCACCAACTCCAGCGAAATCGGTTTTTCGTGGAAGCGCGAAAATGCGATCACCCGCTTCAACGCGCCTTCGAGTTCGCGCACATTGGAACGCACCTGCTTGGCGATGAAGAAGGCTACGTTCTCGTCGAGCTTGATGTTCTCGGCCTGCGCCTTGGCCAACAGGATGGCGACCCGCATTTCCAGCTCGGGCGGCTCGACGGCCACCGTCAGCCCCCAGGCGAAACGTGATTTCAGGCGATCGTCCAGGCCGCTGATCTCCTTCGGGAAGGTGTCGCAGGTAATGACGATCTGCTTCTTGTTCTCGATCAGCGAGTTGAAAACGTAGAAAAACTCTTCCTGGGTGCGGTCCTTCTTGGCCAGGAACTGGATGTCGTCGATCAGCAGCAGGTCGAGCGACATGTAGCGCCGCTTGAGGTCGTCGAACTGCTTGTTCAGATAGGCCTTGACCACGTCGTCCACGTAGTCGTTGGCATGGATGTAGCTGATGCGCGCTTCGGGATTGGCCTGGCGAACGGTATTGCCGATGGCTTGCAACAGGTGGGTTTTGCCGAGCCCGACGCCGCCATAGACGAACAGAGGGTTGTAGGCGACGCCGGGATTGTCGGCAATTTGCAGCGCGGCCGCCCGTGCCAGTTGGTTGGCCCGGCCGGACACGAAATTATCGAAATTGAAGCCTGGGTTGATGCGCAGGCCGACCTGGGCAGGCGCGGGAATGGCCGCAACGGGTGCCGCGGTCGCTCCGGCGGGGGATGCCTGCGAACGCGGCGCGCTGGATTTTTTCCCCAGCGCATAGCTAATGGCGACAGGATGCGCGTAAAACTCCTGGGCCCAGACATCGATATGCTCGGCAAATTTCTCGCGTACCCAGTCCATAACGAAATGGTTGGGCGCAAGTATCCGTACCTCGCCGCCCGAGTCTTCAAAAACCAGGGGCTTGATCCATGTGCTGAATTGCTGCTGGGTCAGGTTGGCGCGAAAGCGCTCTTGGCAAAGGTCCCAGAAGGAATCCATAGTCGAGGGGTGGGAAGCGGAAAGCTGCATGGGATTCAATATCTAATCTTACTCTCCTTCGACAAGGTTATCCACAGGCAAATATGCCGAGGAATCGGGAGCACGCGTCAGGATGAACTTGACAGCACCCCTTAGGGGCGGGTCTAATATGCGGTTTTTCAACAGATTTTTTGTGTCGTGTTGTCCTGTCCGGACAGACCGGCGCCAGCCAGAAAGGAACCACCATGAAACGCACCTACCAGCCTTCCACCGTCCGCCGCAAGCGCACCCACGGTTTCCGTGCCCGCATGAAAACCAAGGCAGGCCGTGCCGTGATCAACGCACGCCGTGCCAAGGGCCGTTCGCGTCTGGCTGTCTGATCGACACGAGTCCAAACGAAGCAGGCGGTGTGCGCCACCGCGACGCACGCCTGGTTTGCAAGGCAGATTTCGATCGAGTGTTTGCCGAAAACCAGCGCGCCCGAACGGATTATCTGATGGTCATGGCGCGTCCCAACCAGGTGGGGTACCCCCGGCTTGGAATGGTGATTGCCAAGCGTCTGCTCGCGCGTGCGGTCGATCGCAACCGCGTCAAGCGGTGCGTGCGCGAAAGCTTCCGGCAGGTTCTGCAGGAACTCCCGGCGTGTGATTTCGTTGTCCGGCTGATTGCCAAACCGATAGCAGGCGAGGAGGCGCGCGATCTGTCGCGCACCTTTAAACGTGCCGGCCATCGGGCCATGGCAAAATGGCCCTGCGTCCCGGCATGCGAAGTCGAGCCGGAACCTTCTTCCAACTAAACGCGTTCCCGTCTCATGGATAACCAGCGGCTGATTCTTTTCATCGTTTTTTCCTTCTCGCTGCTTCTGTTATGGGAGGCCTGGCAGGACAAGAACGCACCCGCTCCATCGGTCCCGGCGACGACAAGCGCGCCAGCGGCAGGCGCTCCGACCCCAAGCCAGGCGCTGAACGCGCCGGCCGCGGCGGCGCCGGCGCAGACCGGTTTTGCCAAGGGCCAGCGCGCGGTGGTGGAAACCGATGTGCTGCGTGCCAGCATCGACGCCAATGGCGGCGACCTGCGCGAACTGCAGTTGTTGCCGTACCGCGAGACGGAAGACAAGAATCAGGTTTTCACCCTGTTCGAAGACACGCAGGCGCGGCCGTATCTGGCGCAAAGCGGGCTGGTCGGCAAAGGCCTGCCGACGCATCGCAGTGTGTTTCAGCTGAACCCCGGCACCTACCGCTTAGCTGGAGGCGCCGTGCAACTGGAGGTGCCGCTGGTATGGGTTGACCCCGCCAGCGGCGTGCGCGTCGAAAAAACCTATGTTTTCAAACGCGGCAGCTATCAGATCGCGGTCAAAACCCGCGTGATCAACGGCGGGACCGAGCCTATCGATCTCACACCCTATTATCAGTTCACCCGCCACGGCGAAGCGCCGCGAGGCGAATCCTTTTTCCTCTACACCTACACCGGCCCGGCGTTCTACACCGATGCCAAGAAATTCCAGAAAGTCGCGTTCAAGGACATCCAGGAAGGGAAGGCCGAGTTTGAAAAAACCGCCGATAACGGCTGGGTGGGACTGGTTCAGCATCATTTCGTCTCGGCCTGGTTGCCCGAAGGCAGCGTCAAGCGCGAGTATTACACCCGCGCGCTGGGCGACGGTCTGTATTCTGCCGGGGTAATTCTGGCCGAGGGCACGCTTGCGCCCGGCCAGCAAAAGACCTTCACTGTGCCGCTGTATGCCGGCCCGCAGTCCCAGACGGTGCTCGAAAAAACCGCACCGGGACTTGATCTGGCGCGCGACTACGGCTGGCTGACGCCGTTGGCTTACCCGATCTTCTGGTCACTGGAGAAAATCGAGCGCATCGTCGGCAACTGGGGTTGGGCGATCATCATCCTGACCATCCTCATCAAGCTGGCGTTGTATCCGCTGTCGGCAGCAGGCTACAAGTCGATGGCCAAGATGAAGAAGCTGACGCCGAGGCTGCAGCAATTGAAGGAAACCTACGGCGACGACCGCGCCAAGCTGCATCAGGCAATGGCCGAAATGTACAAGACCGAGAAGATCAATCCGCTCGGCGGCTGCCTGCCGATCCTGATTCAGATTCCGGTCTTCATCGCGCTGTACTGGGTGCTATTGGCCGCAGTGGAAATGCGTGGCGCGCCCTGGCTGGGCTGGATCACCGACCTGACCGCGCCGGATCCCTGGTTCATCCTGCCGGTCCTCATGGGCATCACCTCGATCCTGCAGGTCAAGCTTAACCCGCAGCCGATGGACCCGATGCAGGCCAAGATCATGATGATCATGCCGGTGGCGTTCACTGTGATGTTCGTATTCTTCCCGGCCGGTCTGGTGCTGTACTGGGTGGTCAACAACATCCTGTCCATTGCGCAGCAGTGGGCGATCAACAAGCAGGTCGAGGGCGGTGGCAAACCCGCCTCCGGCAAGGCCTGACCTGATCACCGCCATCGCCACCGCGCCCGGACGCGGCGGGGTGGGGGTGGTCCGGGTGTCGGGAGCGGATATCGCTCCGCTTGCGACAGCAATCCTCGGGCGCGTCCCTGCCCCGCGTCACGCCACTTTCTGCTCTTTCCTCGATGGCGATGGCCAGACGATCGATGAAGGCATCGCACTGGTTTTTGCTGCACCGCATTCGTTCACCGGTGAGCATGTGCTCGAACTGCAGGGCCACGGTGGCCCGGTGGTGCTCAATCTGATCCTGCAGCGCTGCATCGAGCTCGGTGCACGTCTGGCCGAACCCGGCGAATTTTCCCGCCGCGCCTTCCTTAACGGCAAGCTCGACCTGGCCCAAGCCGAGGCGGTGGCCGACCTGATCGATGCGGCGTCGACCGAGGCGGCGCGATCGGCGGTACGCTCGCTATCCGGCGCCTTCTCCGCGCGCATTGCCGAGCTGGTCGAGGTGCTGACCCGCCTGCGCATGCTGGTGGAGGCCACGCTGGACTTTCCCGAAGAAGAAATCGATTTTCTGCGTGATGCCGATGCCTTTGGCCGGCTCGACGCGATCGACGCCAGCCTGGCTGCGGTGCGGGCGCAGGCGAAGCAGGGTGTGCTGTTGCGCGAAGGCCTGACGGTGGTACTGATCGGCCAGCCGAACGTCGGCAAGTCGAGCCTGATGAACCAGCTGGCCGGGTTCGAGGCGGCGATCGTGACCGAGATCGCCGGCACTACACGTGACACCGTGCGCGAGGCGATCCAGATCCAGGGCGTGCCGCTGCACATCATTGACACCGCGGGACTGCGCGATACCGACGACGCGGTGGAGAAGATCGGCATCGCTCGCACCTGGGCGGCGGTGGAAAAGGCGGACGTGGCGTTGCTGTTGGTCGACGCCGCGCACGGACTGGGCGAGCGCGAGGCGGCGATCCTGCAACGCCTGCCGCAGGTGGCACGCCTTACCATCCACAACAAGATCGATGTGGGTGGTGAGGCGCCGCGAGCGGTGGGCGACGAGATCTGGCTGTCCGCCAGGACCGGTGCCGGGGTGGATTTGTTGCGCGACAAGCTGCTCGAGGCTGCCGGCTGGCAGGCGGCGGGCGAGGGCGCTTTCATGGCGCGCGCGCGGCATCTGGATGCGCTCGGCCGCGCCGCAGGACACCTTGTCGCTGCACGGGAGTCGGCTGGGCAACTCGAGTTGTTTGCCGAGGAATTGCGGCTGGCGCAGGTCGCCCTGTCCGAGATCACCGGCGAATTTACCGCCGACGATCTGCTCGGCGAAATCTTCAGCAAATTCTGCATAGGCAAGTGAGTGTCATGTTGACCTGGCGTGGCATCGCCAACGAACTCAAGACCCATCGCCAGCGACTGCTGCTGGCCAATATCATTGCGGTGCTGGCGGTGGTGGCCTCGGTGCCGATTCCGTTGTTGCTGCCGCTGATGGTCGACGAGGTGCTGCTGCACCATCCGGGCAAGATGGTTGCCGCCATCGGCGTGTGGTTTCCTGGGGCCTGGCACGGGCCGGTGCTGTTCATCGGTGCGGCGCTTCTGCTGACGGTGGTCCTGCGGCTGGCTGCCATCCTGCTCAACGTGTGGCAGGGGCGCAGCTTCTCGCTGCTGGCGAAGGACGTGGTGTATCGCATCCGTGTGCGTATGCTGAACCGCCTTTCGAAAATCGCCTTGTCGCAGTTCGAGACGGTGGGGGCGGGACGGGTGACCTCGCATTTCGTGACGGATTTGAACGCCGTCGACAGCTTCCTCGGGGCGTCGGTTTCCGGTTTTGTGGTGTCGGTGCTGACGCTGATCGGCGTCGCCGGCGTGCTGTTCTGGATGCACTGGCAGCTGGCGCTCTTCATCCTGCTGTTGAACCCGCTGGTGATCCTGTTTTCCACCAGGCTCGGCAAGCGGGTGAAGGACCTGAAAAAGCATGAAAACCGTGCCTTCGAGGTGTTCCAGGACGCGCTCGCCGAAACGCTGGATGCGCTGACCCAGATCCGCGCGATGAACCGCGAGAAGCATTACCTGGCGCGGGTGACGGAGAAGGCTGCCGACATCCGTCAGCACGCCGCGGCGTTCGCCTGGAAATCCGATGCGATGAGCCGGTTTTCCTTCTTCGTCTTTCTCGCCGGCTTCGACGCCTTCCGCGCCGGCGCGATGCTGATGGTGGTGTTCTCCGATCTCTCCATCGGCGAGATGCTCGCGGTGTTCGGCTACCTCTGGTTCATGATGACGCCGGTGCAGGAACTGGTGAACATGCAGTACGCCTGGTACGCCGCCAATGCCGCGCTGGGGCGCATCAATGCGCTGCTCGGACTTGCCGGCGAGCCGCAGCACCCGGCGCTGTACGACCCCTTTGCCGGCCAGCCCACCGTCGGCATTGCGCTCGCGCATGTGAACTTCGCCTACGAAGAAGGTGAGGCGGTGCTGGACGACGTCAGCTTGCGGATCGAGCCGGGCGAGAAGGTGGCGCTGGTGGGGGCGTCGGGCGGCGGCAAGTCGACCCTGGTGCAGGCCTTGCTGGGCCTGTACCCGGTGAAATCCGGACAAATTCTGTATGGCGGCGTGCCGGTGACCGACATCGGCTGGGAAACCGTGCGCGAACATGTCGGTGTGGTGCTGCAGCATCCGGTGCTGTTCAACGACAGCGTGCGCGCCAACCTTACCCTGGGGCGCGAGACCGACGTCGCTGCGCTGTGGCAGGCGCTCGAGATCGCCCAATTGAAAGAGTACATTGCCGAATTGCCTCACGGGCTGGACACCATGGTGGGGCGTCAGGGCGTACGCATGTCGGGCGGCCAGCGGCAACGTCTGGCGATTGCGCGCATGATCGTCGCCAACCCCAGCATCGTCATCCTCGACGAGGCCACGTCGGCGCTCGACAGCGACACCGAGCGGCATCTGCACCTGGCGCTGAGCGGATTTCTGGCCGGGCGTACCACGCTCATCATCGCCCACCGCTTGAGCGCGGTGAAGCAGGCCGACCGCATCCTGGTGTTCGAGAACGGCCGCATCGTGGAGGAGGGCGCTCATGATGAGTTGATCGACCGCGGGGGCCTGTATCACAAGCTTTACCACCACGCGTAAAAAGTGCTCGGGAAAATCAGCGTTCTCTGATACACTCCGCACAGTTGTGCATACAGCAGTGCGGCAGGTTGGGTTTTCCGCCGTGCCTCGGGACTGTTCTCACAGCCCCATCGTCTTCGACCTCTCTTTTGTGCCGCCGGCAGCATCTCCAGCCGGCAGTGACAAGTCTTGTGGTTGGCGCCGATGTGATCGACGCGACCCGTTGGGCGTTTTTCAAACGCCGCTGATATCCGGTTCGTAATTTTATGACCTGTCTGGTTCTGAACCGGGCGCAGGTTTGTTTTGCGCGTTTGAGCGCACTGAAAAAAGGTTTGCCATGAGCTTTTCCGAACTGGGGCTTGACCCCCTCATCCTTAAATCCGTTCTGGCCGCAGGCTACGAGAACGCCACGCCGGTTCAAATGCAGGCGATTCCCGCCGCGTTGAGCGGGCGCGACCTGCTGGTGTCGTCGCACACCGGTAGCGGCAAGACCGCGGCCTTCCTGCTGCCGTCGATCCAGCGCATGCTGGCCGAGCCGACCGTCAAGAGCATGGGCCCGCGCGTGCTGGTGCTGACCCCGACACGCGAACTCGCGCTGCAGGTCGAAAAAGCCGCCATGACCTATGGCAAGGACATGCGCCGCTTCCGTACCGCCTGTCTGGTCGGCGGCGCGCCGTATGGCCTGCAGCTGAAGCGCCTGTCGCAGCCGGTGGATGTGGTGGTAGCGACCCCCGGCCGCCTGATCGATCACCTGGAGCGCGGCAAGATCGACTTTTCGCGCCTCGAAGTGCTGGTGCTGGATGAAGCCGACCGCATGCTGGACATGGGCTTTGTCGACGACATCAAGGCGATCGCCGCGCGCTGCCCGGCCGAGCGCCAGACGCTGCTGTTCTCGGCCACGCTCGACGGCGTGGTAGGCAACCTGGCGCGCGAACTGACCCGCGACGCCCAGCGCATCGAGATCGAGGCGGTGCCGCACAAGGAATCCAAGATCGAGCAGCGCCTGCTGTTTGCCGACAACATGGACCACAAGAACCGTCTGCTCGACGCGCTGTTGCGCGACGTGGAGATGGTGCAGGCCATCGTGTTCGCGTCGACCAAGCGCAGCACCGAGGAAATCTCCGACCTCCTGGCCGACAGCGGCTTCGCCTCCGACGCGCTGCACGGCGACATGCAGCAGGGCCAGCGCAACCGCGCACTGCAGCGCTTGCGCGAAGGCCGTACCCGCGTGCTGGTGGCGACCGACGTCGCCGCGCGCGGCATCGACATCGAGGCGCTGCCTTTCGTCGTCAACTACGACCTGCCGCACAACGCCGAGGACTATGTCCATCGCATCGGCCGCACCGGTCGTGCCGGCGCGCTGGGCGAGGCGATCTCGCTGGTGAGCGAGTCGGAAACGCGCTATCTCAAGGACATCGAGAAACTCATCGGCAGCCCCCTCGAACCAGTGATCGTTCCCGGCTTCGAACCAGGCGCGGCCGACGTGCCGGCGTATCAGTCGCGTCCGCCCAGGCCTGATCGCCATGCCGAGCGTCCGCCCGAGCGCCCGGCCGAACGCCGCGAACCGCGACCCAAGCCTGCCGCGTCGCGCGATGCGCTGTTCGATGCGCCGTACGTGCCGAGCGAGGCGCCGCGTGCCGAGGGCGCGTCGGCACCGGTGCGCAAGCATCCCAAGAAGCAAGTGGCCGCGCTGTTCCGCAGTCCGGTCAAAGTCGATTCCGCCGGGCAGTGAGCTGGGAAATTCTGCTGCTGGGACTGTTCGGCGCGATCGCCTGGTACTGGTATGCCGGCATGCTGGTGCGTGAACAGGCTGTTGCCGTCGGCCGCCGTGCCTGCGTCGACGCCGGCCTGCAGTTTCTCGACGAGAGCGTGGCGCTCGCCCGGACTCGCTTTGCCCGCAACGGCCAGGGCCAGCTGCAGTTCCAGCGCGATTACCGCTTCGAGTTTTCCGACACCGGCGACAACCGCCGTCCCGGTGTCGTGCGCATGCTGGGCGACCGCGTCGAATGGGTGAGCCTCGACGTCGAATGGCAGCCGGGCAGGGCGGCGAGCGTCACCCGCCTGGGTGACTGACGAGCGCCGCGTCTCGCGGCTGCCCGAATTTTATTCCTGTTCGATTTCCAGGATCGCCAGGCTGATCTGCGGGCCGAGGTTGGTCTCGAACTCGGCCCATTTGCGATAGGCCTTGAGCTTGTCGAGCAGCACAGGCTTCATCTCGAAATCGCTTTTCCCCTCGTCGTACATGCGCCGCACTTCCGCCATCAGGATGTCGAAATAGGCCTTCTGTTCCGCGACGAAGCTGCTGTCGCCGGTTTTGCCGTGACCGGGCACATAGAGCTTCGCATTGAGGTCGAGCGCACGTTGCGTGGCCTTCATCACGCCCTTGAAGGTGCCGTCGCGCAGGTTCATCGACTGGCGGGCGAGCACGTTGTCGCCGGTGAAGAGGATCCTGTCCTCGACGATTTCGATCATCAGGTCGGTCTTGCTGTGCGCGTCGGTCGAGGAATGGATGCGGAAGGTCTTGCCGCCGATCCTGAATTCCTGGCCGTCGGCCGCTTCGACCGTGGGGTGGACGGCGCGGGTGCCGTCGGTATAGCCGCGGGTCATGTCGGACATCAGCTTGAGCCAGAACGCGTCGGCGCCTTCCTTCGCCTGCCTGATC
>DONB01000131.1:0-152 GCA_003510325.1 Thiobacillus sp.
GACATCGACCACCTCGGCAACCGGCGTGTGCGTTCGGTCGGCGAACTGGCGGAAAACCAGTTCCGCGCCGGACTCGTTCGCGTCGAGCGCGCGGTGCGCGAGCGTCTCTCGCAGGCCGAGTCCGACAACCTGATGCCGCACGACCTGATCAA
>DONB01000131.1:213-750 GCA_003510325.1 Thiobacillus sp.
GGCTTCATCGAAACGCCCTACCGGAAAGTCGTCAACCACAAGGTGACCGACGAAATCGAATACCTGTCGGCGATCGAGGAAAGCAAGTACGTGATCGCGCAGGCCAACGCCGATCTCGACGCCAAGAACAAGTTCAAGGACGATCTGGTGTCCTGCCGCTACAAGAACGAATTCACGCTGTCGGCCCCCGACAAGATCGAATACATGGACGTGGCGCCGGCGCAGATCGTGTCGGTGGCGGCCTCACTGATCCCCTTCCTCGAGCATGACGACGCCAACCGCGCGCTGATNNAACATGCAGCGCCAGGCCGTGCCCTGCCTGCGTCCCGAGAAACCCTTCGTCGGCACCGGCATCGAGCGTACCGCCGCGGTCGACTCCGGCACCGTGGTGACCGCGCATCGCGGCGGCATTGTCGATTACATCGACGCCGGCCGGATCGTGATCCGCGTGCACGACGAAGAGGCCCGCGCAGGCGAGGTCGGCGTGGATATCTACTCGCTGATCAAGTACACCCGTTCCAACCAGAACACCAACAT
>DONB01000131.1:895-3058 GCA_003510325.1 Thiobacillus sp.
GGCAAGGTCACGCCCAAGGGCGAAACCCAGCTGACGCCGGAAGAAAAGCTGCTGCGTGCGATCTTCGGCGAGAAGGCGTCCGACGTGAAGGACACCAGCCTCAAGGTGCCGTCCGGCATGTCCGGCGTGGTCATCGACGTGCAGGTGTTCACCCGCGAGGGAATCGAGCGCGACAAGCGTGCGCAGTCGATCATCGATACGCAGCTCGCAGAGTACAAGAAAGACCTGACCGACCGCATGCGCATCGTCGAGGACGACACCTTCGCGCGTCTGGAAAAGCTGCTGCACCTGAAGGTTGCCAACGGCGGTCCGAAGAAGCTCGCCAAGGGCAGCAAGATCACCAAGGACTATCTGGAGTCGGTCAACCGTCATGACTGGTTCGACATCCGTCTGGCCGACGACGAAGCCAGCCGTCAGGTCGAATCGCTGAAGGACAGCCTGACGCAGAAGCGCATCGAATTCGATGCGATGTTCGAAGAGAAGAAGAAAAAGCTCACCGCCGGCGACGAACTGCCGCCCGGCGTGCAGAAGATGGTCAAGGTCTACCTGGCGGTCAAGCGCCGCCTGCAGCCAGGCGACAAGATGGCCGGCCGTCACGGCAACAAGGGTGTGGTGTCGAAGATCGTTCCGGTCGAGGACATGCCCTTCATGGCCGACGGCCGCCCGGTCGACATCGTGCTGAACCCGCTCGGCGTGCCGTCGCGGATGAACATCGGCCAGATCCTGGAAACCCACCTCGGTTGGGCTGCCAAGGGACTGGGCGAGCGCATCGGCGAAATGCTGGCGGCGCAGGCCAAGTCGATGGTGAAGGATCTGCGCAACTTCCTGAAGCAGATCTACAACCAGTCGGGCAAGGTGGAAGACCTCGACGGCTTCAGCGATGACGAGATCATCGAGCTGGCGCGCAACCTGAAGAAGGGGGTGCCGTTCGCGTCGCCGGTGTTCGACGGCGCGTCGGAAGACGAAATCCGCCAGATGCTGACGCTGGCCGGCCTGCCCGAAGGCGGCCAGGTCACGCTGTACGACGGCCGCACCGGCGAAGCCTTCGACCGCCAGGTCACGGTGGGCTACAAGCATGTGCTGAAGCTGCACCACCTGGTAGACGACAAGATGCACGCGCGCTCCACCGGTCCGTACTCGCTGGTCACACAGCAGCCGCTGGGCGGCAAGGCGCAGTTCGGCGGCCAGCGCTTCGGCGAAATGGAAGTGTGGGCGCTGGAAGCGTACGGCGCGTCCTACGTGCTGCAGGAAATGCTGACGGTGAAGTCCGACGATGTGAACGGTCGTACCAAGGTGTACGAGAACATCGTCAAGGGCGACCACAAGATCGAGGCCGGCATGCCGGAATCCTTCAACGTGTTGGTGAAGGAAATCCGCTCGCTCGGCATCGACATCGATCTGGAACGTTATTAATTTAGGGGTGAGGACACAGCCATGAAAGCACTGTTGGATCTATTCAAGCAGGCCACCCACGAGGAAGAGTTCGACGCCATCAAGATCGGCCTGGCGTCGCCGGAGAAAATCCGTTCCTGGTCGTACGGTGAAGTGAAGAAGCCGGAAACCATCAACTACCGCACCTTCAAGCCGGAGCGCGACGGCCTCTTCTGCGCCAAGATTTTCGGTCCGGTGAAGGACTACGAATGTCTGTGTGGCAAGTACAAGCGCCTCAAGCACCGTGGCGTGATCTGCGAAAAATGCGGCGTCGAAGTGACCCTGTCGAAGGTGCGCCGCGAGCGCATGGGCCATATCGAACTGGCCTCGCCGGTCGCCCACATCTGGTTCCTNNTGCTCGACATGACGCTGCGCGATATCGAACGCGTGCTCTACTTCGAAGGCTTCGTGGTGGTCGAACCCGGCATGACGCCGCTCAACCGCGGCCAGTTGCTGACCGAGGAAGACTACCTCGCCAAGCTGGAAGAGTACGGTGACGAGTTCAAGGCCCTGATGGGTGCGGAAGCCGTGCGCGAGCTGCTGCGCTCGATCGATCTGCACACCGAGGTCGAGAGCCTGCACTCGGAAATCGGCAAGACCGGTTCCGACACCAAGCTGAAGAAACTGTCGAAGCGTCTGAAGATCCTTGAGGGCTTCCAGAAGTCCGGCATCAAGCCCGAGTGGATGATCCTCGAAGTGCTGCCGGTGCTGCCGCCCGAACTGCGCCCGCTG
>DONB01000220.1 GCA_003510325.1 Thiobacillus sp.
GTGGGTTCCGGGATCGGCCGGTTATTAGCGAGGGCAGAAACTCGCTGGGCTGGGCCGCGCGGTCTGCCACTGCAGCGTGGCCATGACCCCCGACAACTGCCCCGCCCATGCCATTGAGGGGGCGGACAAGGTGTGTTTCGAACGATCGGTCGCTGAGGGTCGGGCAGGCCGAATGCGCCTGCAAGACGTAACTCAGCTCCCATTCTCCGAAGGAAGCGGGGCGCTTTTTGCGCGACGAAACAGCCAGCAGCCAGACCTGGAATTCATGCGCGGAACCACTTTGGTGCTCAATGAATATGGTCCGCACCAATGCGGGGCATGTGCCAGCAGGCAAAAGCACTCGACATGTCGAGACCCGCAAAAAAATCTATTCGATACAGTGTGTTGTGAGTGCCTCATGAGACTGGCACAGCTGTTGCTAAATATTGGGTAACGGGAAAAGCGGCGCATCGTCGCCGCAAGAACCGCAAATGCGCAGCTAGGGTTCCGGTCCCGCAAGGGATGCTGGTCCGAGAGCAGCCGGCACCGCCGAAGGCGGGGCTCCACGGAGGGACAAAAGCCCGGGAGAGTGCGATCGCGCGACGCTTTCCCGGGCAGTCATTTTGACCATCCATACAGGAGCCACACATGAACATCGCGCGCCTTACCCGTACCCTCGTCGCCAGCCTCGGCTTTGCCCTGCTGGCCCAACCCATCACGGCACAGGCCGAAGTCAAGATCGGCGTGTCCGACTGGCCGGGCTGGGTGGCCTGGTACGTCGCCGAACAGAAGGGCTTCTTCAAGAAGCACGGCGCTGACGTCAAGCTGGTCTGGTTCGCCAACTACACCGACTCGATCAGCGCGCTGTCGGCCGGCCAGGTCGACGGCAACTCGCAGACCTGGAGCGACACCATGGCGCCGCTGGCCAAGGGCATCGCGCTGAAGACCATCCTGGTCAACGACAACTCGGCCGGCAACGACGCGTTGATGGTCGGCCCGAAGATCAAGTCGTTCAAGGACCTGAAGGGCAAGAAGATCGCGCTGGAGGAGTACAGCGTGTCGCACTTCCTGCTGACCATGGGCCTCAACAAGAACGGCATGACGCTGAAGGACGTGAACGTGGTCAACCTCTCCGCCGGCGATGCCGCTGCCGCCTTCATGGCCGGCCGCGTCGACGCCGCGGTGGTGTGGAACCCCTGGGTCAACACCATCCAGACCAGCGGCAAGGGCAAGCCGCTGTTCACCTCGGCCGACGTTCCCGGCCTGGTGCCCGACCTGCTGGTCGTGCAGGAGAAATCGCTGAAGGCCAAGCGCAAGGATTTCGTCGGCATGGTCCGTGCCTGGTACGACGTCGAGGCTTTCCTGCGCACCCATCCGGATGAGGCGACCAAGATCATGTCCAAGGTCGTCGGCCTGGAGGCCAAGGACTACAAGGTCTTCCTGCCGGGTACCAAGTTCTTCGACCAGAAGGCCAACCTCAAGGCCTTCGGACCGGCGACCGATCCGGCTTCGCTGATGGGCGTCGCACCGACCATTTCAAAATTCCTGCTCGACAACAAGCTGATGGAAGGCAAGGTCGACTTCGCCAAGGGCCTCGATGCCTCGCTGGTGAAGGAAGTGGCGGGCGTCAAGTAAGCAGCGGGGAGATATGACGATGCAGACCAGACCCGGCACCCGACCGCGCCGCGCCACGTCCGGATCGGGCAGGCCGGGCATGTGGGCGATCCGCGGGCCGCTCTCCCGCAGGCAGTACTGGATGTTCGCCGCGCTCGGGTTGTTGGTGCCGCTGGGCCTGTGGTGGATCGTGTCGAGCGGTACCGCGGTGGACAAGGTGTTCCTGCCGGGCCCGGTCGACGTGTTCAACCGGCTGGTCACCTGGTATACGGAAGACGATCTGCTGTCCGACATGGGCATCAGCATCTACCGCGTCACCACCGGCTTCCTGTTCTCGGCGGTGATTGCATTGCCGCTGGCGCTGATGATCGGCACCTTCCGTCCGGTGCAGGCGGTGCTGGAGCCGCTCACCGACTTCATCCGCTACATGCCGGCAGTCGCCTTCATCCCGCTGGTGATGCTGTGGGTGGGGATCGAGGAGTCGTCGAAGATTTCCATCATCTTCATCGGCACCTTTTTCCAGATGGTGCTGATGNNAGGCGGCGCAGACCATGGGCGCGCAGAAGGGCGAGACCATCAACCTGGTGATCTTCCAGGCCGCCAAGCCGGCGCTGCTCGACACCCTGCGCGTCACCATGGGATGGGCCTGGACCTATCTGGTGGTGGCCGAACTGGTCGCCGCCAACTCCGGCCTCGGCTATTCGATCCTCAAGGCGCAGCGCTTTCTGCAAACCGACAAGATCTTCGTCGGCATCATCCTGATCGGCCTGATCGNNCAACGAGTTCGTCACCTTCGTCGGCGCCTCCGGCTGTGGCAAGTCGACGCTGCTGCGCATCATCGGCGGACTTGAATACCACACCGCCGGCGACGTTCTGGTCGACGACCGGCCGATCATGGGCCCCGGCGCCGACCGCGCCATGGTGTTCCAGC
>DONB01000098.1:0-2702 GCA_003510325.1 Thiobacillus sp.
GTGATCAACGAAGACCGCATCGCGCCGGGCACGGGCTTCCCCACCCACAGTCACCAGGACATGGAAATCGTCACCTGGGTGCTGTCCGGCGCCCTCGAGCACAAGGATTCGCTCGGCCACGGCGGCGTGATCCGTCCCGGCGAGGTGCAACGGATGCGCGCCGGCCACGGCATCGCCCACAGCGAATACAACGCGTCGGCAACCGAACCGGTGCATCTGCTGCAGATCTGGATCGAGCCGGACGCCTACGGGCTGGAGCCGGGCTACGAGCAGATCGCCTTCGCGCCCGAAAGCCTGCAGGGTCAGTTGCGGCTGATCGCCTCGAACGACGGGCGCGACGGCTCGGTGACGATACATCAGGATGCGGCCATCCGNNTGGCGGCCGGCGAGCGCGCCACGCTGACGCTGGCGCCGGAGCGGCGCGCCTGGCTGCAGGTGGCGAGCGGCCGTGTCAAGGTGCGAGGCTATCCGCTGGAAGCCGGCGACGCCATGGCGATCCGCTTCGAATCCGCCATCGACATCGAGGCGCTGGAAACCAGCGAAATCGTCAGCTTCGATCTTCCCTGAACCCGGTCGGCTTCGGCTCCCGGCCGAAGCCCCGATACAATCCCCCATTTTTGACGCAAGGACACGCCATGCCCAAGATTCTCGCCTTTGCCGGCAGCCTTCGACGCGACTCGTGGAACCGCAAGCTGATTCACGCCGCCGTGGAGGCCGCGCGCGCCGCAGGCGGCGAAGTCACCCTGATCGATCTCGCAGACTATCCGCTTCCGCTGATGGATGAGGACCTCGAAGCGCGCGACGGCCTGCCCGCCAACGCGCTGCGGCTCAAAGCCCTGTTCAAGGAACACGACGCCCTGCTGATCGCCAGCCCGGAATACAACAGCTCGATTCCGCCGTTGCTGAAAAACACGATCGACTGGATATCGCGCGAATGGCAGGGCGAGTCGGGGTTGGTGCCCTACCAGAACAAGGTCGCTGCCATCCTCGCTGCATCACCCGGGACGTTCGGCGGCATGCGCATGCTGCCCCACCTGCGGCAGATCCTGAACACACTGGGCGTGCTGGTGCTGCCCGGGCAATTCTCGCTGTCGCACGCGGACAAGGCATTCGACGAAGAGAACGGCGCGCTCAAATCGCCGGCACGCCTGCATGCGCTGGTGCTGGAACTGGTGAACACCAGCACGGCGCTCGTCCGCACGACCGTCTGAGCATAAAAAAAGCGCCCCGAAGGACGCGTGCATCTGCAGATCAGCCATCCTTGCCCGGCCGGCAGCCGTATCTCGCGTGCGGGTTGGGCAGGCAGGCCGGCCATGGGGTGTGGGCTAGCCTCTCCGGCTGGCGGCACACCGGCTGAACGGCAGCGCAATCAGCGGGGGAGCGTCGTGCTGTGGAGGTCGGGTGCCGACGTCTGGATCGGCGCTGCCTGGCTGAAACCGGCATAGCACGACAAGGCGGCCACCAGGGCCAGACAGAGCGTGAAGCCCGGCGCACTCCCGGTTCGGTAGCAACGGCGGTTATCGGTCGAGCGGACGGGGAACGGACATTGGTGCGACATGGGACCTCCTGTTTCTAAGCCTGCCGCAATCCGGGCAGCGACGCACCATGCCATTTGGCTAGCCTGGCAGCCCCGCCATCTTGATCCCAAGACCGGAAGCATTGCGTCTCCGCCTCGCGACGGATTTGCCCTTGTACGGCTTATCAACAGTAACGGCGGTTTTTCGACAGACTTGAGGCGCGCGGGCAACAAACCCGGGAAATAATATGTCGATTTATCAAGCAGTTGAAAATCGCCCAGCCCACCTTGAGCACCACCCAAAACAAGAGGCCCCTTCCGGGGCCTCTTGTTCAGGCTCAGCGGCGGTCCGCCGCCTGAAGCTTCGGGCTTACTGCGACAGCATCCGGTCCTTGGCCACGAAGTACTTGCGGGCATAGGAAACCAGCTGGCCGTCGCCGGGATGGTCGACGGTTTCGATGCCCACCACGCGCTTCACCACGTCGTGATCGTGCGCATGGATATGCTTGATCAGCTCCAGCTTGGCATGGCCGGGACCGACGATCAGGATTTCCTGGGCGCCGGCGAGGGCCTCCACGACCTCGTGGTAGTACTGCTGGTCTTCGGGCTGGCGGCTGCCGCTGACCGATCCGCGCTTGCGCTGCAGGTGACGCGGCGGATTGGCCGGATGAACCACCGACTTCTCGACGTCGTCCGGGCTGATGTGCATAACGCGGGCTTCGTTGTGGTCGAGCCAGACGACGGCATGATAATGGGACATGATTTCCTTTCAGGATTAAACGAGACCAACAGGTCTTAAATATTGTACGCGAGCGCGGCGTGTTCAAGCCCCGCCTTCGCGCAGGTTTACTTCACGGCTTCCTTCAACTGGTCGAGGATGGCCGGGTTCTCCAGCGTGGAGACGTCCTGGGTGATTTCCTCGCCCTTGGCGATCGCGCGCAGCAGGCGGCGCATGATCTTGCCNNTCCTTGCCCACCCAGTCGCGCAGCTCGGCGGCGATCTTCCTGGCTTCCTCGCCGACCGCGCGCGCGCCTTTCAGCACCACGTAGGCCACGACCGCCTCGCCCTTGATGTCGTGCGGACGACCGACCACGGCGGCTTCGGCGACGCGCGGATTGGACACCAGCGCGGATTCGATTTCCATCGTGCCCAGGCGATGCCCTGACACGTTCAGCACGTCGTCGAT
>DONB01000098.1:2756-7063 GCA_003510325.1 Thiobacillus sp.
GGCGCGATCATCGCGCCGCCGGTCTCGGTCTGCCACCAGGTGTCGACGATGGGGCAGCGGCCGCCGCCGATCACTTCGTGGTACCACATCCAGGCTTCCGGGTTGATCGGCTCGCCCACCGTGCCGAGCAGGCGCAGCGAGGAGAGGTCGTATTGCCCGGGCAGATCGGAGCCGAGCTTGATCAGGCTGCGGATCGCGGTCGGCGCGGTATAGAAGGTGGTGACCTTGTGCTTGGCGACGGTTTCCCAGAAACGCCCGGGATGCGGATAGGTGGGGATACCCTCGAAGATCACCTCGGTCATCCCCAGCGCCAGCGGGCCATAGGCGACGTAGGTATGGCCGGTGATCCAGCCGACGTCGGCGGTGCACCAGTAGACGTCGGAATCGGGCTTGGCGTCGAACACCCACTCCATGGAGAGGATGGCGCCCAGCAGGTAGCCGCCGGTGGAATGCTGCACGCCCTTGGGCTTGCCGGTCGAACCCGACGTGTAGAGGATGAACAGCGGATGCTCGGCGGAGACCCACACCGGCTCGCAGGTGTCGGCCTGGGTCTGGGTCAACTCGTGCCACCACAGGTCGCGCGAGGACCAGTTCACCTCGCCGCCGGAGCGGCGGTAGACCACCACGCGCTCGACGCAGGAGGTATCGCCCATCGCCAGCGCCTCGTCGACCGCGCGCTTGAGCGGCACCGCCTTGCCCCCGCGCAGCGATTCGTCGGCAGTGACGATCAGCTTGGCACGCGCGTCCTCGATGCGCTCGAACAGGCTCTTCGCCGAGAAACCGCCGAACACCACCGAATGGATGGCGCCGATGCGCGCGCAGGCCTGCATCGCCACCACCGCCTCGATGCTCATCGGCATGTAGACGATGACGCGGTCGCCCTGCTCCACGCCGAGCGACTTCAGGCCATTGGCGAACTGGCAGACGCGCGCGTGCAGTTCCTTGTAGCTGACCTTCGTCACCGCACCGTCGTCGGCCTCGAAAATCAGTGCGGTCTTGTCGCCCTTTTTCGCCAGATGGCGGTCGAGGCAGTTGTAGGAAACGTTCAGTTCGCCGTCGTCGAACCATTTGTAGAACGGCGCCTGGCTCTCGTCCAGCGTGCGGGTGAAGGGCTTGTTCCAGGCTATCGTCCGGCGCGCCTGGTCCGCCCAGAAGCCCTCGTAATCGGTTTCGGCCTGACGGCACAGCGCCTGATAGCCGTCCATGCCTGACACGTTGGCCTGCTTGACGAAAGCGTCCGCAGGCGGGAATACACGGGTTTCGGTCAGAATCGACTCGATGGCTGCCATACAGTCTCTCCACTGATAGAGTGTTCAATAACCTCAAATTCTAATCCAAGCCATGAGCATTCCCCCACTCGACCGCGTTGCCCGCTGTTCCCGCCATGGCCGCCGCCTGCTGGCGGCGCAGCCGCAGCTGGCCGACGCCGTGGCCGCGCAGCTCGATCGGCCCTTCAGCCGCGAGGCGATGCAGGCCTTCCTGGCCGAGCCGCCCTGCGCCGACGAGGCCGCGCTGCATCAGCGTTTGCGGCAACTGCGCCAGCGCGTGTGGCTAGTCGCCACCGCGGGCGACCTGGCGGGCAGCGCCGACCTGGCCGAGGTGACCGCCACCTGGAGCACGCTGGCCGAGGCCTGCATCGGCACGGCGCTCGACTTCCACCATGCCGCGCTGGCCGCCCGCCATGGCGAACCACGCGACGAAAACGGCCAGCCGCAGCAGATGGTCGTCGTGGCCATGGGCAAGCTCGGCGGCGGCGAACTCAACGTGTCGTCCGACATCGACCTCATTTACCTCTATCCGGACGAGGGCGACACCGCGGCGGCCGATGCCGCAACGTCCATCCGCCCGCTCAGCAACCACGAATTCTTCATCCGCCTCGGACGCAAGCTGACTGCCGCGCTGGGCGAGGCCACCGCCGACGGCTACGTGTTCCGCGTCGACCTGCGGCTGCGCCCGTGGGGCGACTCCGGCCCGTTCGCAATGGGCTTCGCCATGCTGGAGGACTATCTGGTCGCCCAGGGACGGCCCTGGGAGCGCTACGCCTGGATCAAGGCGCGCCCGCTCACCGGGACCCGCCACGACGAACTGATGCAGATCGTGCGTCCCTTCATCTTCCGCAAATATCTCGACTTCGGCGCCTTCGCCGCGATCCGCGACCTGCACGTGCAGATCCGCCGCGAGGTGGCCCGCCGCGAGATGGCGCACAACGTCAAGCTCGGGCCGGGCGGCATCCGTGAAATCGAATTCACCGCACAGGTGTTCCAGCTCATCCGCGGCGGCCAGATCGCGGCGCTGCAGCAGCGGCCGACGCTGGTCGTGCTGGGCGAACTGGTCAAGAGCGGGCTGATGACGGCGGACGCGCAGCAGGAACTCGCCGCCGCCTACGACTTTCTGCGCCGGCTGGAACACCGCATCCAGTACCTCGACGACGCGCAGACCCAGCTGCTGCCGGACGATGCCGACTCGCAGGCGATGCTCGCCGAGGCGATGGGGTTTGCCGACCACGACGCGTTGCTCGCCGCGCTCGACCGCCATCGCAACAAGGTCACGCGCCATTTCGAGCAGGTGTTCGCCGCACCGCAAACCGACCAGAACAGCCATCCGCTGACCGTCGTGTGCTGCGGCACGGCAGATGCCGACACGACTCAGGCGCTGCTGGAAAACGCGGGCTACGACGATCCTCAGCGCGTGCTGGCGACGCTCGACGCCCTGCGCCAGAACACCGCGCGGCTGGCCGAGTCGACGCAGCTCATGCTCAACGCGCTGTTGCCACCGGCGCTCGAAGTCATCGGCAGCCAGCGCGATCCGCTCGCCACGCTGGAACGCTTCGCCGCATTGGTGCAGGCCATCGCGCGCCGTTCCACCTATCTTGCGCTGCTCGCCGAATACCCGGCGGCGCTGCGGCAACTTGTGCGCCTGCTGGCGGCGAGCCCATGGGCGGCGCAGATGATCACGCAGCAGCCGCAACTGCTGGACGAGCTGATCGCGCCGCAGCACCTGATGAGCGTGCCCGACTGGACGCAGCTCGCCGCGCAGCTGCACGCCGAACTCGATGCCCATCCCGGCGACACCGAAGCGCAGATGGATGCGCTGCGCCGCTTCAAGCGGGCACAGACGCTGCGCCTGCTGGCGCAGGACGTGGCGGGCCGGCTGACACTGGAAACACTGTCCGACCACCTGTCGTATCTGGCCGACACGCTCCTGAATGAAACCCTCGCGCGCTGCTGGGCCGGACTGAAGACGCGCCATCGCGACGATGCGCGCTTCGCCGTCATCGGCTACGGCAAGCTCGGCGGCAAGGAGCTCGGCTATGCCTCAGACCTCGACCTCGTGTTCCTCTACGACGACGCCGACGAGCGCGCGCAGGAAATCTACGCGCGCCTGGCGCAGCGCATCAACACCTGGCTCGGCACCCTGACCTCGGCCGGCATGCTCTACGAGACCGACCTGCGTCTGCGCCCCGACGGCGCCTCGGGCCTGCTGGTGAGCTCGACCGAAGCCTTCCGCGACTATCAGATGCATCACGCCTGGCTGTGGGAACACCAGGCGCTGACGCGCGCCCGCTTCGTCTGCGGCGACAGCGAAATCGGCGCAAGCTTCGAGGCCCTGCGCCGCGAGGTGCTGTGCCTGCCGCGCGATGCAGCCAAGCTGCGCGAGGACGTGCTGGCGATGCGCGAAAAAATGCACGCCGGACACGTCAACGAGTCGGATCTGTTCGACCTCAAGCACGACAGCGGCGGCATCGTCGACGTCGAATTCTGCGTGCAGTATCTGGTGCTGCGGCATTGCAGCGCGCATCCCGAGCTGGCGGACAACGTCGGCAACATCGCCCTGCTGCAACGCGCGGGCGCGGCCGGACTGGTCCCGCCCGCGCTCGCGCAGGACGCTGCCGACGCCTACCGCGAACTGCGCCGCCAGCAGCATGCGATCAAGCTTTCCGGCGCAGACTATGCGCGCGTGCCGCCGGCTGCCGTGGAAACCATCCGCGAATCGGTCAGCGCATTGTGGGTGGAGGTCATGGGCGCCGCGCGCTAAGCGCTGGCATACAGCCAGCCGCGCCGCACCATGGCCTTCTCGACTTCGACACCGAAAAACACCACCGAAGACACNNGCGTGAGCACGGTGAACACCATGCTCTGCCAGTGCGCGGAAGCGACGTGGATCGCCCACGCCTGCGTCAGCAGCGTCACCCCACCCATCAACAGCCCCACCCACAGGATGTGCTGCCACATGCCGCGCGCGAAAATGCTCTCCTTCGGCGGTCGCGGTGGACGCCGCATGACGTCGCGCTCGGCGCGCTCGTTGGC
>DONB01000084.1 GCA_003510325.1 Thiobacillus sp.
ACCGGAAGCAGTCACCGTCACCGTGCGCGAGCCGATGCCGGGCGACTGGACGATGGTGAGCGAGTCGCAGCCGCACGCGAAGGCGGCGTCCGGCACCGCCGAATGGAAGGTCAGGGTGCCTGCCGAGGGCAGGACCACGCTCAGCTACCGCGTGCGCGTCAGGTACTGAGACCGCGCCGCCGGCGAATGTCGGTGATGAGGCCCAGGGTGGAGCCATCGTGCTCGCCAATCGCGCGCACAGAACTCAATGCGGCGCGGNNCCCCACTGGTCGAAGCTGTTGATCTGCCAGATCACGCCCTGCACGAACACCTTGTGCTCGTAGAGCGCGATCAGCATGCCGAGCGTGTGTGGATCGAGCTTCTGGTAGAGCAGGGTGTTGCTCGGGCGGTTGCCGGGGAAGACCTTGTGCGGCGCCAGCGCGCGGGCGTTCTCGCGGCTCATGCCCTGGGCGATGAGTTCCGCTTCGATCACAGCGCGTGACTTGCCTTTCAGCAGGGCCTCGGTCTGCGCCAGGCAGTTGGCGAGCAGCCATTCGTGCTGGTCGGCCAGCGGCGTGGGGTTGACCGCAGCCACCAGGAAGTCGGTCGGGATCAGCCGGGTGCCCTGGTGCACCAGTTCGAAGAACGCGTGCTGGCCGTTGGTGCCGGGCGCGCCCCAGACGATGGGACCGGTGTTGTAGTTGACCCGCTTGTTGGCGCGGTTGACGTTCTTGCCGTTCGACTCCATGTCGAGTTGCTGCAGGAACGGTACCAGCAGGCGCAGGCGCTGGTCGTAGGGGAACACGCCGTAGGTATCGGTGTTCCAGAAGTTGGCGTACCAGATGCCCAGCATGCCGAGGATCACAGGCATGTTGGCTTCCAGCGGCGCCTCCCTGAAATGGATGTCCATCGCGTGGGCGCCGGCCAGCAGCGCCTGGAAGTTGCCCCAACCGATCTGCAGCGCGATCGACAGGCCGATCGCCGACCACAGCGAATAGCGTCCGCCGACCCAGTCCCAGAAAATGAACATGTTCTCCGGATCGATGCCGAAGGCTTCGACCGCTTCCGCATTGGTCGACAGCGCCACGAAATGCCGCGCCACTGCCGCCGGCGCGCGCAGTGCGGCCAGCAGCCAGGCCTTGGCCGAGTTGGCGTTGGCGAGCGTCTCCAGCGTGGTGAAGGTTTTCGAGGCGACGATGAACAGCGTGGTTTCGGGATCGAGCTGCGCGAGCGTGCCGGCCAGATGCGCCGGGTCGAGGTTGGAGACGAAATGCACCCGCACGTTCTCCACCGCATAGTGGTCGAGCGCGTGGCACACCATGGCCGGACCGAGATCCGAACCGCCGATGCCGATGTTCACCACGTTGCGGATCGGCTTGCCGGTATGGCCGCGCCAGTTGCCGTTGTGGATGGACTCGACGAAACGCTGCATCCGACTGAGCACCTTGGCGACCTCGCGTTCGACATCGACGCCTTCCACCATCAGTGCCGGACGAACCGGCGCGCGCAGGGCGGTATGCAGCACGGCGCGCTTTTCGGTGAAGTTGATGCGCTCGCCGCTGAACATGGCGTTGCGCAGGGCATCCAGTTCGGATTCGCGCGCCAGCTGCATCAGGTGCTGCATGGTCTCTGGCGTGACGCGATTCTTCGAATAATCGAGCAGCAGATTGCCGCAGCGCAGCGACAACTGGTCGAAGCGCATCGCGTCTTCGCGGAATGCGGCGCGCATGTCGAAGCTGCGCATGGTCTTGAAATGCGCGTCCAGGGCCTTCCAGGCGGGCAGGTGTTTGAGCGGTTTCATGGGCGAACGATGTGTGGGGCAGACTTCGAAGGTATCATAAGCGTGGCGCGCAGGCGCCAGCCAGGCAACGGCGCAGCGCCTTTTTCGACGGTTCGGGATGAGACAGCATGGTCACCGTGACACAGAACACACTTGTATACATTACCTATTCCATTCTCGACTCGCGCGGCATGGTCGTCGAGCAGCACGACATACCGGTTGGCTACGTGCAGGGCGCCAACAGCGGCATCCTGCCGGCGATCGAATCGGCGGTGGCAGGCCGCAAGATCGGCGACCGGGTCGAGATCGCACTGTCGCCGGAAGAAGGCTACGGACTGCGCGACGAGAGCCTGGTGTTCGTGGACGACATCGAAAACGTGCCGCCGGAATTCCGCCGCATCGGGGCGGAAGTCATGTTCGAGAACGCGTCGGGCGAGACCAAGGTTTTTTACGTGACATCCATTGAGGACGGCAAGCTCACGCTGGACGGCAATCCCTCGCTCGCCGGGCAGAGCGTGACCTGCCTGGTGAACGTGGTGGACATGCGCGAGGCGACGCCGGAAGAAATCCGCAACGGGCGGCCGCTCGACGTCAAAACCGGGACGGTCCATTGAAGCCCGAGATGGCCGACTGACGTAAAAAAGCCGGGAGATCTCCCGGCTTTTTCGTTGCGCACCGCGCTTACTTGGCGGGGCAGGCTTGGTCGCCAGGAATCTTGCCCGGCAAACGCAGGAAGGCTTCGAACGGACCCATCACGCTCATGGCTTCCACTTTCGGGCCGGCGAACTTGAGTCGGCCGAACATCATGGCTTTCATCGGGCCGTACTCACCCGCACCCATTTCGTTCCAGCGCTCGGTGGTGGCATGCATCGTGTAGTCGGCTGCATAGTCCATCTTGGGGTTCTGCACCGCGCCGCCATAGACA
>DONB01000030.1 GCA_003510325.1 Thiobacillus sp.
TGCTGGCACTACCGCGACGACGTCGACGCGCACGCCGAGCATCCCGGCCTCTGCGGCCGCTGTGTGAGCAACCTGTATGGTCCCGGAGAACCGCGCACCCATGCTTAAGTCACTGGATCCGGCAATGCGCAAATGGCTGGGCCTGGCGCTGGCCGTCATCGTGCTCGACCACCTCACCAAGTGGTGGGTGTCGGCCACCCTCGACTACCAGGAATTCATCCCGGTGCTGCCTTTTTTTTCGCTGGTGCGGGTGCACAACACCGGCGCGGCATTCAGCCTTCTGGCCGACGCGGGCGGCTGGCAGCGCTGGTTCTTCATCGCCGTCGGCATCATCGCCACCGTGATCATCGTGCGCCTGCTGAAACGCCATGCGACCGAACCGCGCCTCGCATTTTCGCTCGCGCTGGTGCTCGGCGGCGCGCTCGGCAACGTCATCGACCGCGTGGTGCTGGGCCATGTGGTGGATTTTCTGTATTTCCACTACCGCGGTTTTTCCTGGCCGGCGTTCAACGTGGCGGATTCCGCCATCACCGTCGGCGCCGCGCTGCTGATCTGGGACAGTCTGCGCAACAAGCCGGCTGAACAGAAAACCTCATGAACGCACGCACCGTCGCCGTGGGCGATACCCTGCTGCTGCGCTATGCGCTGCGTCCGCGCGGCGGCGACGACCTCATTTCCAATTTCGACGATGCCGAAGCGGACACCGTGACGCTCGGCGACGGCACGCTGGCACCAATGCTGGAACAGTGGCTGATCGATCTCGTACCCGGCGAACGCCACGTGTTCCTGCTCGAGCCCTGGCAGGCCTTCGGCGACAGCCAGCCCGAACTGGTCCAGACGCTGCCGAAAACCGATCTTCCATCCGACATGGAATTCGAGGTCGATCAACTGGTCGAATTTTCCATGCCCAGCGGCCAAACCCTGGCCGGACGCATCCTGGAAATCGGCGACGAGGCGGTGAAGGTCGACTTCAACCATCCGCTCGCCGACCTGTTCATCGAATTCGAAGTGGAAATCGAACGCATCCTGTGACCCCGGAAACTCCCATGACGCCCACCATTCTTCTCGCCAATCCGCGCGGCTTCTGTGCCGGCGTCGACCGCGCCATCGCCATCGTCGAGCGCGCACTGGAAAAATTCGGCGCACCGATCTACGTGCGCCACGAAGTCGTCCACAACACCTTCGTCGTCAACGACCTCAAGGCCAAGGGCGCGATCTTCGTCGAGGAGCTCGACGAAGTTCCCGCCGGCGCCACCGTCATCTTCAGTGCCCATGGCGTGTCGCAGGCGGTGCGTGCCGAAGCCGAGGCGCGCGGACTGAACGTGTTCGACGCCACCTGCCCGCTGGTCACCAAGGTGCATGTCGAAGTCAGCAAGATGCGCGACAAGGGCTTCGAGATCGTGATGATCGGCCACAAGGGGCATCCCGAGGTCGAGGGCACCCTGGGCCAGTCGGAAGGCGGCATGTATCTGGTCGAAACGCCGGATGACGTCGCCAGGCTCAAGGTGGCCGACCCCGACAAGCTCGCCTACGTCACCCAGACCACGCTGTCGGTCGACGACGCCGCGCGCGTGGTCGATGCCCTGCGCACGCGCTTCCCCAGCATCAGCGGGCCGAAAAAGGACGACATCTGCTACGCTACGCAGAACCGGCAGGATGCGGTCAAGAAACTGGCCGGCGAATGCGACGTGATCCTGGTGGTGGGTTCCCACAACAGTTCCAATTCCAACCGTCTGCGCGAGGTGGCCGAGAAGCTCGGCGTACCCGCCTTCCTGGTTGATTCTGAAAATGACATCCAGGCCGGCTGGCTGGATGGCAAAACGCATGTCGGCATCACTGCCGGCGCATCCGCCCCGGAAATCCTGGTCCAGCAGGTCATCGACCGCCTGAAGCAACTTGGCGCCACCCGGGTGTCTCCGCTGGAGGGCTTGCAGGAAACCGTCAACTTCCCGCTGCCCAAGGGACTGGGAGCCTGATCCGGCATTCCGCGGCAGGCGGCGCCCGGACGACCCGGATCAGGAGCACGAAGTTGCTGCGGCCTTGTTGATGCGCGGCCGTCCCGTGATGCTGACCACGACCTGACGCGCCTCTCCTGCGCTGCCGTCCGGCGGGCACAATGTAATGGTGCCCGCCTGAAATGCACCTGAGGTTTTCTTGGTCAGCCCGAGCGGCGTATACGAAACGTACGCTGCAACAGGGGCATTGCCCGTCATGACAAACCCCGCATCCAGCGCCTGCCTCCGGCGCAGCAGAGCCTCGGCGTCATCCAGACTCGCATTGTTGTTCGCATCCTCGAACACGATCCAGCCCTGCTGCCAGTCGCCGCTGTCGGCGCAACTCTCGCCCGACGAGGATTTGCACACCACGACACGCCCGTTGCGCTTGATCGCCTCGCTGCGCGCAAAGTGCAGTGCGCCCAGAAAGTCGTTCGCCTGGGTTGTCAGACGGTGGCTAGTCAGCATGTTGCTGTAAGCCGGAATGGCCACGGTCACCAGGATCGCCAGGACCGACATGGCAACCAGCAGCTCGATTAGCGTAAAGCCACGGTTGAAGGCACGCGTTTGATCGTTCATGATCCCCCTCCCTTTTCAGCAGACACCGCGTGCCGGTGCGCAAGCTCATTCGCTGAAGGAGGATGCACACGCTCGATCCGCGCCCCTGCCCGAAAGCAGGGGGTGGATCGCTTACACGCCTAGGGTCTCCGCACGCGAACTGGGTAGGATCTCGCTCGAATCGCGTCCATCTTGTTGTTTTGAATTCTCCCGATCGGCATCATCCGCCTGCCTGCACGGTGAATGCCGAATGCGGCAGCAAAGCCGCCTTGACCACTATAGCAACAAAACGCCGGGAAGATGACCCGCCGACCCACACCCGCCTCAAGCTGAGCGCAGTGAAGAGGCCGGTACCGTGCCGGCCGTGCGCACACAAAAAAGCCGACCTGTGAAGATCGGCTGTTCAAGACATGCTGCGCGGCAAGGAGCTACCAGCAGTCGGCCCCGTCCGCGCCCGTGGCACCCGTCTGATCCACGGTCAGCGTGCCGCAGTCATCGGCAGTCTGCCCGCCGGTGGGAACCGCCTGCAACTCATAGGCCGTAGCTGTGGGATCCACCGAAAAACTGATGTTGTATTTTGCGGTGCCCGTCTTGGGAGATTGATTGGAAAGTACAGCCGCATCCTCGTAGGTGTTGTTGGTGGTGAAATAGCGCTCCATGAACTGCGCCGTCTCCATCAGGATGGCCTGGGCATCGGCACGGCTCGCCCTGAGCACGTATTGCTGATAGGCCGGGAGCGCGATCGAGGCGAGGATGCCGATGATCGCAACGGTAACCATCAGCTCGATCAGGGTGAAGCCGCGGGCAGGCGCTCCCCTGCGGGGGGTAGGGTTCAGGGTTTTCATTGACGCAGCTCCCGCCAGTTGACGCGACCCAGCACCTCGGGAGGCGTGGTCACCCCGCCCAGGCTGATCGCTCCGCCCTCGGTGACGGCGCCGCCCGTTTCGACACCCTCGGTCACGCCGCCGCCCGTCGTGCCGCCGCCGGTGCTGCCGGTACCGCCAGTGCCGTCTGTACCGCCCGTGCCGCCGGTACCACCCGTGTCGCCGGTGCCGCCCGTGCCCGAGTCTCCCACCTTGAATAACCCGTCTGCAGGATCGTCAGAGCCTGCCGCGGGAGTGGCGGCCACGGCATCGCTTTCGCCATGGTCCTCCGGCGGCGCCTTGGTCCAGTCGGAACTTGCCATGCACCGGTTGTTCGGGTGGTGCCAGAACATCGAGTATTCAGCCAGCAGCTTGCTGCCCATGCTGCTGTTCTTCAACCGGTATCCCATTGAAGGCGTGCCCGCGATGCTCAACTGAATATCGTCATCGGTGATCGTGGATCGCACGATCTGGACCAGCAGGGCGCCATCGCGACGCTCGCCATTGGGGCCCGTCGTTTCGTTTCTGACAGCGCACGTATAGGAGGTGGGATGCAAGCCGGCACGCACATCACCCGATCCGCCGGGCCAGACTTGCGACTTGAACGCGTCCAGCGGGAGGCTGATTTGCAGCGAATCGAGCGTCGACAGGCTGTAGGTCGGAAGCGAAGCCGCGGTCACCCCCGAGCTGGTGAGGTAGCTGGTGACCAGGACCGACGCCGAACCATCCACGGAAATCTTGGCGGCAGGCGAGTATGCCTGGTTGGACACGAGCACCTTGAAGCCGAGCGCTGCATCGATCGTCGTCGTGGTGGTCTTGGTCGTGGTGGTGGTCCTGTATGGGCTCCTGGATGTGCCTCGTCCGCTTACGGTGGTGGTCACCGTGACCGTCGTGATCACGGTCGTCGTATCCGAAGGATAGGTGACCGTTGTGGTCGAGGTCGTCGGCTTCGGGTCCCTTCCGGACTTTGTAGTCGAAGAGGTCGTGGTCGTCGTCGCGCCTACCGTGCCGAGATTGAATTTCGACTGGCTGGCATTGAGCATGTTGACGCCCGTCACATCATAGATGTCGTCGTATTCATGCATGTGGAAATACTGCAGCCCGCTCGGGTTGGTTCCGCTGATCAGCCTCCCCGCGCTGGGGCTCGCCCAGTTGTTGCAGAACGCTGCGTAGCAATAAAGATCGAAGTCGAAATGCCCGCCGGACACACCGCGCTCCCCGCTGACCGGAGGCGGTGCAGGCGGATCGCCGTTCTTGTCGTAATTCGACTGGTACACATCCAGGCCCGAGGCAGAAAGTGCGGTCAGCTGGGAACGGACGCCACCGCCCATGTGACGCCCCACCGGACTGTAATCGACATCGCTCACGGTCACCTGATCGCTCAGGGTGAAGGCATCGTCGCCGTCCAGGTCGAACCGGATGCTGCCGTTATCCCCGCCGGTGAGCGCGTTGAGCTGCATCCACCAGTTTTCCCCCGGGGGCGTCGCTGTGGGGTCGACAGTGGGGTTGGTGCTCATGAACAGGAAGACAGAACCGGTGACGTAGGCACCATCGCCCACTACACGCTCGCCCCCGATGGGCAGCGCGGTTCTCCACCCCTTGTGGTTGCCTGCGCCCGCGGTCCAGACCGGCTCGTTGTCGCTTGCCGTGCGCACGCGAATGGAAGGCGTCACACCGGTATACTCCGCTTCGGTCAGCGTCTGCTCGAGCAGGGTGTCGTTGGCTGCATATGCCACCGGACGATCCCAGATACCGTAGGCGTAGTGGGTCGCGGTGTCCGCCTCGTCCGTATCGGTAAACATCCGGCCGGTTGCGAAGGCCACCATGAATCCGCCGAGGGGATGTGACTTGACCCCCGGCGCCATGGTGATCGCCTGAGCCGGAGAGGTCGTGTGGAGCAGGGTCGCGGATTCGGCTGCGAGATCGAATTTCCACAGATTGCCGTCGATGTCGCCCGCGTAGGCATAGTCCACCTCGCCATCGACGTCGACGTCGACGACGGTGGGCGAGGACAGGCCGTTGGGGGTGCCCGCGGAACCCGAACCGGTGTCGATTTCAGCGATCAATCCACCCGTGCTTGCGTTGATCACGAACAGCGTGGCATGGCCGTTGCCCGTGTTGTTGTAGCCGTTGCCCACAATGGCTACGGCAGTGCTGTCGAGAGTTGCCAACACGGGTTGTCCGTAGGTGTAGCCGAGATTGGCAAAGCCGGTGGTCGAAGGCGTGATTTCCCACAGCAGCTTGGAGGCCGCGTCGGCCTCGTCGGCGGCGGCGGCATTGGTCACGTCGAGGGCAAACAGGCCCTTGCCACCCGCCCCCAGCGCACCGACAAGAAAGGTGGTGCTGCCGAATTTTCTGACATCCATGCGCCCGTCCACAAAATACTTGTGGATGTACGGATCGACGCTCAGCTCCGCCAGTTTTGGAATCAGCATGGATGGAACGTAGGCGAAGCGCTCGGACCCGGTCGCTGCGTCGATTGCATGCAGCATGCCGTCGTTGGCGCCCACGAACACCGTCTGGCTGGTGCCGTCATTCCAGTAGACCGGGGTCGAATGGATGATATCGCCCAGCACCGTCGAGCGCGCGCGATATTTCTCGCCATCCGGATTCTCGTTGCTGCGATCCCCGCGCAGGTAATTGAGCACGGGAGAACTGGCCAAGGCGGCGGAAGCTGAATCGATGTCGTCCTTCTGGGTAGCAGACAGACTCGACCAGGTGAACGGGATGCCCGTGCCGCCATTCATGGTGACGATCATGCGCCCGGTCGGGTTCCAAGCACCGGACGTGATGTTCTGCAAGTCGATCTTGCCCGCTGCCCCGCCTTCCCAGTTGTCCAGCGCGACGATGGCGCCTGTCGAGCTGAGCGGGTAGGAGTGCAGATTGCCGCTCCAGTCCTGCGAGCTGTAATCAATGGCGAAGAGATTCTGGGTGCCCGAGGTGACGATGTTGCTGCTGACCTCAGGCATGCCGATATAGCCCACGGGCTGGGTGTCCGGATCGAAGATGGGTGCAGCCTTGGCCGCCCCTTGGCCCAACAGGGCCACCAGGCACAGCACCGTCAAGCAGCTTCTCTTTTGTGCATTCATGATAGGTCTCCGATGCATCGAACTCAGATTCAACAATTGGCCGGCATGTGCCGGACCATGGTTTGCACGAACACGGTGGAATTGTCCTGGCCCTGGCCGCGCGCAGTGATCCGGTATAGAACTTTCGGGCACGCCTGCCCTGGCATCAGGATGGGCGTATTCACGATTTCCACGATGTACCTGGGCGGAGCCGATACCCCGTCGATGGCCGTCGTGCCTTCACGGGAGCTCGCCGCGTCCCAGATGCCCGCGTCCTGCCATCGCGGCGCAGCACCCGCAACGGGCTTGTTGCAGTAGCCGCCGGTGCAATCCGCCTTGAAGAGGGCGGGCGTGAACGGATCGAAAGGCGCGGCCGCCGCGACGCCGGCAGCGACGTCGCCTGTGATGCTGATCTCGGCATCGCGCAACACTGCCTCGGCCGACTGCAGCGCCACCTGCCGGTTGCGCGCATTGGCGGCCATGCGCTCTTCCAGCGTGGCGCTGCGCAAGGCCGAAATGACGATGATGGTCAGCACCACCATGAAGATCAGCCCGGTGACGAGGGCGACGCCGGACTGCCGGGCTTTCATGTTCAGGGAAGGGGTCATCATGTCGCTCACCTGGCCTGGTTTCTGACGGTGAAGGTTGAGGTGTAGGTCTGACGCAGGAAGCCGTCTCCGCCTGTCGCCGCATTGGCGGTGGGACCGCGCACGGTCAGCGCGACGTTGACCGCAGCCGTCTGCCCGAACTGGGCCGCGGTGGGGGCTGCGGTATAGAGGTCAATAACGCCGTCCTTGGTGGTGTCGATACCGTAGGTGACCTGCATGTCCTCGATGTTGTCAGCGACCACATCGCCGTTGCAGGTCAATTCCCGATCGGCAGTCACAGCAAATGCGTAGGTCACCAATGCGCCTGCAGCAACGTTGGCGCCACCGCAATCCGGCTCCCCCCCTTCCTGCGCGTCATATTGAACGGTAAGGGTGTCCGGCGCGCCGTCGGTGCCTGCCAGCGCCGTTCCCGCGAACGCGACATCGGCATCGGTGCGATAGCCGGCCTGGCGTATCGCCGACCCCAGGATTTCCATCGCGTGGCGCCCGCTTTCCTGCATGCGCGAGACATCGTTGTGGGTCCGGTTGGCCTGGGTGCTGCCTATAAAGAAATAGCCCAGCGCCATCAGCACGATCAGGCCGATGGTCATGCCGATCATCAACTCGACCAGACCCATGCCACGCTGCGGGTCGGTGCGGGAGGGATTGAAACGGGGTTTCATAGACGGGTCTCCACCACGAACGTTCCACTGCCATCCACGACGGCATCCCCCTCCAGGCGCGATGAGTCATCCCAATCCACGGTCACGGTCACCTTGTTGGCTGCAAGCACCACCGATCCGGTGCTGGCCGGCAGGGCTGCCGTCACAGCGGCACACCACTGGGTAAGATCGGCTGTTGCAACGAGATTGACGGCCGGGATCGCATCGCACCCCGCAAGGGTATAGGCAGCGGGTGTAGTCTCGGCTGTCGTCCTGTTGGCGCGCATGCGGTCGATGATGTCGTTGGCCAGCCAACTCGCCTGGGAGCGCGCCTGCGCGCCCTGGTTGACCTTGAGGCTGTTGGCGATGATGCCCGCAATCCCGAGCAGCCCCAGGCTGACGATCAGCAGGGTGATGAGGGCTTCGAGCATGCTGAATCCGCTTTGCTTGTGCATGATGTTCATCGTTAGCTGCATGTTCCCGGTTTGACGACGGATGCCCGGCCCGACACTTCGATTTCGATATCGCGTCCCGGCGCAATGCTGGTATCCGGATTGCACAGATTGAAGGTGGTGGTGCCGGCCTGGCCGTTCGACTGGAAGGTGATCGTGGTCGCATCGCCGTCCAGGCTGCTCGCACCTTCCAGCTCGGGATGCACCTTGAGCACGTTGCCGCCGGCGTCGACTATCTCCCAGCCGCTTGCCCAGTCGCCGCCGACGGCGTTCATGCTGACGGGCGCATTGCGCTTGACCGCCTCGGAGCGGGCCAGATTGAGCGAGGCCAGAAAGTCGTTGGCCTGCGCCGTCATCCGCGAGTTCACCACAAAGGCCTGGTAATTCGGTATCGCGACCGTCACCAGGATGGCGAGCACGGCAACCGTGACCATCAATTCAATCAGCGTGAATCCAGATATTCTGTTTTTCATCTTCCACCTATCCTGATTGCACCTTAACCGGCCCTCAAAGCCGGCGCCACCCTCCACGGACCAATGGCCGCTTTGCTAGAATGAGCGGCGAATTTAGGCTATCTCATTGAATCTCAACCTCATCATTATCGGCGCCGGCGTCTCCGGCTTGAGCGCCGCGCTCGGACTTTTGCAGCGGGGCTGCCGCGTCACGCTGCTGGATCGCGGTGCCGCGGGCGGCGAATCGTCCTGGGCGGGCGGCGGGATTCTGTCGCCCTTGCTGCCGTGGGAATATGCCGATCCGGTTGCATCGCTGGCCTTGCGCTCGATGACGGCCTATGCGGACTGGGTGGCGGAGATCGAGGCGATATCGGGACGGGATGCCGAATTCTGGCGCTGCGGGATGCTGGCGCTGGACGTCGGGTCGCCGGACCGGGCGCTGGCCTGGTGCGCGGCGCACGGCATGGCCGCGGAACAGAATCTGCCGCCGATCGTATCTTTGCCACCCGGCCTCTCCGGCCGGAATCCGGACTGGCTGCCCGAGGTGGCGCAGGTGCGCAACCCGCGCCTGGTGGCGGCGTTGCGCGCCGCCGTGGTCCGGCTTGGCGGCACGATCCGCGAGCACTGCGCGGCCACCGGCGTGCAGACGCAGGGCGGGCGGGTGAGCGCCGTGCAAACCGCAACGGACACCCTCCCTGCGGACACGGTGGTGCTGGCCACCGGGGCCTGNNTTGCCGCCACACCGCATATCCGGCCGATCCGAGGCCAGATGCTGCTGTTCAAGCTGGAGCCGGGCGTGCTCGACACGATTCTGTATCGCAACGGCCTGTACCTGATTCCGCGCCGCGACGGCCATGTGCTGGCAGGCAGCACGCTGGAAGACGCCGGCTTCGATAAAAGCACCGATGCCGCCACCCGACAGCGCCTGCATCTCGAAGCGGCCGAACTGCTGCCCGCGCTGTCGGATATCCAGCCGGTGCAGCACTGGGCCGGCCTTCGCCCCGGCTCGCCCGACAACATCCCGGTCATCGACCGCCATCCCGATTTCGACAATGTGTTCGTCAACACCGGGCATTACCGCTACGGCGTGACGCTGGCGCCCGCCTCGGCGGAACTGCTGGTCGACCTGATGGAAGGCAGGACGCCGACGCTCGATCCCGCGCCGTATCGCTGGCAGGCCGCGCTGGCGCGCAGCTGGGGCGACGCGCCGTAGCGCGCCGCCGCCATCGCAAGATGGTTTACACTTTGCGCCACTGAAAATAACACCACGCCTCCATGCTCCACGCCCTTGTCCAGCCCCCACTCGACGACGCCAATGGGCGCTGCTCCCGCAACACGGGGCCGGATCGGACACGGGACATCATCGGCAGGCAAACGGAGCCGTTCATTGCCTGAAGCGGCCGGGATTCGTCTGCCCCTGACCGTCTGGGTCATCAGCGACGGCAAGCCGGGGCACCTGAACCAGTCGCTGGGGCTGGCCGAGGCGCTGGCGCGCGCAACCCCCACCGAAATCGTCACCCTGGCTGCCCTGCCCGCCTGGCGCGCATGGCTGACGCTGCTGCTGAAACGCTTTCCGGGCGCGCCGTCTCCTGCGCCCGACCTGATCGTGGGCGCGGGCCATGCAACCCATCCGACGCTGCTGGCGGCGCGCCGTGCGCACGGCGGCCGCGCCGTGGTGCTGATGAAACCCAGCCTGCCGCGCCGCTGCTTCGATCTGTGCATTCTTCCGCGCCACGACGGCATTGCGGCGGATGCGCATACGCTGGTGACCGAAGGCGCGACCAACCGCATCCGTCCGGCCTCCGACCGCGATGCGCACCTCGGCCTGCTGCTGATCGGCGGCGCCTCGTCGCATTTCGAATGGGACAGCGACGCGATCCAGGTACAGATCCAGAGCATTCTCGCGCGCACGCCCGAGACGCAATGGACGCTCACCAGTTCGCGCCGCACCCCGGCGGATTTTCTTGCGCAGCTGTCCGCGCATCCCAACCTGACCGTTGTCCCGCACACGGCCACGACGCCCAACTGGCTGCCCGATCAGCTCGCCAGGAGCGCCACCGTCTGGGTGACGCCCGACAGCGCATCGATGGTATTCGAGGCCCTGACTGCGGGTGCCGCGGTCGGCGTGTTCGACCTGCCGGTCAATCCGAGCAGCCGCGTCGCCCGGGCAATCGCCCAGCTTGCCGACGACCGGCGCATCACCCGTTTCATCAACTGGTGCGCCCACGGCACCCTGCACCCCAACCTGCACCCGCTGGCCGAAGCCGACCGGTGTGCAGAGTGGATACTTGAATGGCTCAAGAAAAGATAAGAACGAATGGCTGAAGAAAAAAAACTGACCGTCCTGCAATTGCTGCCCGCGCTGGAGTCCGGCGGAGTCGAACGCGGCACCCTCGAAGTGGCCCAGACGCTGGTTGACCACGGCCACCGCGCGCTGGTGATGTCGGCGGGCGGGCGCCTGGTCGCGCCGCTGACCGCATGCGGCGCGGAACACCACACCTGGCCCATCGGCACGAAATCGTTCAAGACGCTGCTGCTGGTCGGCAAGCTGCGGAAATTCCTGCTGGAACAGAAGGTGGACATCGTCCACGCGCGTTCGCGGGTGCCGGCATGGATCGCCTGGCTGGCCTGGCGCGGCATGAATCCGGCCACCCGTCCGCGCTTTGTCACCACGGTGCACGGCATGTACGGCGTCAACCGCTACAGCCGCATCATGACGCAGGGCGAGCGCGTGATCGCGGTGTCCAACACCGTGCGCGACTACATCCTACGCGAATACCCCGACACCCTGCCCTGGCGCATCCAGGTCATCCACCGCGGCGTCGACGGCGAAGCCTATCCGCACGGCTGGAAGCCCGACCCGGCCTGGCAGCTGGCATTCTTTGCGCAGTTTCCGAACGCCGCCGGCAAGCAGCTGCTCACCCTGCCCGGCCGCATCACCCGGCTCAAGGGCCACGAAGACTTCATCGAGCTGATCGCCCGGCTGAAGCGGCGCGGACTGCCGGTGCACGGCCTGATTGTCGGCGGCGCGTCGTCCTCCAAGGAGCGCTATCTGCAGAAACTGCGCTACCGCGTTCGCAGCACGGGACTGGAAGCCGACATCAGCTTCACCGGCCAGCGCGACGACCTGAAAAACATCCTCGCCATGTCGAATCTGGTGCTGTCGCTTTCCACCCAGCCCGAATCGTTCGGCCGCACCACGCTGGAAGCGCTGCGGCTGGGCGTGCCGACCGCGGGCTACGACCACGGCGGCGTCGGCGAGATCCTGCGCGCCATCTATCCGGCGGGGCTGTTGCCGATGGAACGCATCGACGAGGCGTGTCAGCGCATCGTTCAACTGGTGCAGCAGCCCAGTCCGGTCCCGGCCGGGGATTTCTTCCCGCTGCGCAGCATGCTGTCGCAAACGCTGGATCTGTATGAACAGCTCGCACGCACGCCGCGCAGACAGGGCGGGCAGTAGGCCGCACCCGGCCGGGCCTGGTTCGCGTAACTAATGCC